>NZ_JAUSKL010000090.1 GCF_030646925.1 Candidatus Binatus sp.
GAGCGTCCGTCACGCTTCAGCGAGTAGCCGAGAATCACGAAGTCCTGCACGCATCCGCCGAGCACCGCGCCGAGGATGATCCAGATGGTCGAGGGCAGGTAGCCGAATTGCGCGGCCAGCACTGTTCCGACCAGCGGACCGGGGCCGGCGATCGCGGCGAAATGATGGCCGAACGTGATCCACTTTTGCGTCGGCACGTAGTCGCGGCCATTGTTCAGGCGCACCGCCGGCGTGACGTGCGAGTCGTCGAGTTCAAGCACGCGGTCGGCGATGAATTTCGAGTAGAAGCGGTAGCCGATCGCGTAAACGCACACGGCCGCAACGATAAACCACAGCACGCTCGGCCGGTCCTCGCCGCGCGCGATCGCGAGCACGCCGAGCGCCGACGCTCCCAGCACGCCGACTCCGATCCAGAGCACGATTCGAATGAATGGCGGGACGCGAAGCGGCTTCACGGCCAACGGATTTATCACAAAGACGCGCCGACCCTAAGCGGTCAGACGCGGCCAGGCCGGCCGGTCTATCCCGTCACCCGTGCACCGCGGCCGCAGTTCCCAATGCCTCGCCCACTCCTTATTTACCTCTCCCGCAAAAAAGCGGGCGAGGAACAGGGACGGATCCCTTGGCTGCGGCGGCCTTCGCTCGGGATGACGGAACGGAGGTATCAGTGAAATAAGGCGGCCTCGCCAAGATGGTGCGGTGAACGAGCGACTCGCATGCGCGGTCGCGTCGGGTGAGGGCGAGTTGTACGGGCGAGCTACGCGATCTTGTCGGGCTTGACGACTTCGGGAGTCTTGGCTTCGTCGGTTCCGGCGACCGTCTTCGTGTCGTCGTCGCTCATGGCCTTCTTGAAGTCGCGGATGGCCTTGCCCAACGCGCCGCCGACGTCGCCGAGTTTGCTCGGCCCGAAGACGACCAGGATGATCAGCAAAATGATCAACAGATGGCTTGGCGCAAAGAGGTCCATATTTGTCTCCGGCGCGGCCGCGCGGCCGTGCGCTCAAAAGTCTATCTCGTGGATTCGGGGATTGCCATCTTTATTTTTTGCGATTCGGCCCTCCGGCCCGACTCGGCTTCGCGTATTCTTTGCGATTCGGCCCGCCGGCCCGATTCGGCTTCGCGCTTTTATTCCCGCCGCTCAGGCGCTACGGGCGGGCTGCGCTTCAACTGGCGCGCCGCCGTCGAGATGATACCGCTGCACCTTGCGATAGAGCGTCGAGAGATGGATTCCCAACACCTGCGCCGCCTTCACCTTGTCGTTTTCGACCTTATCCAGCACGCGCTTGATATGTTCGCGTTCGAGTTCCTCGAGCGTCAGCCCGGGATTCTCGATACTCGCCATCACCGGCGACGTCGTGCGCAGCTTGTCGGGCAGATCGTGCGAATGGATCACGTCAGTCTCGGCGAGAATCGCGGCGCGCTCGATCGTATTCTCGAGTTCGCGGACGTTGCCCGGCCACGGATAATTGATCAGCACGCGCATCGCGCCCTTTGAAAATCGCATCCCGCCCGTTCGCGCGAGCGATTTCTCATACTTGCGCAGAAAATGATTCGCCAGCAGCGGGATGTCGTCCTTGCGTTCGCGCAGCGCCGGCAAATTGATGTTGATGACGTTGATTCGATAGAGCAGTTCCTCGCGGAAGCGCCCGGCCTTGACCTCGACCTCGAGATTGCGATTGGTCGCGCACAGCACTCGCACGTCGAACGCCACCGGATCGTTCGAGCCGAGCGGATAGGCCTCGCGCTCCTGCAGCGTGCGCAGCAGTTTGACTTGCAGCGCGAGTGGCAACTCGCCGATCTCGTCGAAGAAGATCGTGCCCTTGTCGGCGGCTTTGAGCAATCCGACTTTGTCCTGGCCCGCGCCGGTGAAGGCGCCGCGCTTGTAACCGAACAGTTCGCTCTCGAGCAGATTCTCAGGCAGCGCGCCGCAATTGATCGGCAGGAAGCGATTGTTGGCGCGCTCCGACGAAAAATGAATCGCGCGCGCGACCAGCTCCTTGCCGGTGCCCGATTCACCCGTGATCAGCACGCTCGAATCGGTGCGTGCAACTTTTTCCATCACGCGGAACGTGCTTTCGATCGCGTCGCTTTTCCCGATGATGCTCTCGAAGCGATATTTCTCGCGCAGTTCCTGGCGCAGAAACCGATTCTCGCGAAACAGCGCCTTGCCCTCGAGCGCGTTGCGCATCACCTTTTTCAGATGATCGTTGGCGAACGGCTTGGTGATGTAATCGTACGCGCCTTGATGCAGCGCCTCGACCGCCGATTCGACGCTCGCGTAGGCCGTCACGATGATACCCATCACTTCGGGATCGAGCTCGCGCATCCGGCGCAGCAAATCGAGGCCGCTGCCGCCGCTGGTGAGATTCAGATCCAGAATCGCGAGATCGATTTTCTCTTTTTCGAAGATCCGAAAGCCGACTTCAGCCGCCGGCGCTTCCATCACTTCGTAGCCCTCGCTGCGCGCGAGTTGCACGATAATCGAGCGCATCAACGGCTCGTCTTCGACGACCAGGATCCGGTACGGTCCGCGCTCCTGCGCGGTCCACGATGCGTCGTTGGTGTTCATCGTCAGGCGGCGCTTTGCGTCTGAACCGCTTCCTCGTGCACTGGCAGCGTGATCGCAACCGAAGTGCCGCGCCCGACCTCGCTATCGACGCGGATGGTGCCGTGATTCGCGAGGATCATGCGCTGGCAGAGCGACAGTCCAAGGCCGACGCCCGCGCCGGCCGGCTTGGTGGTGAAAAACGGATCGAAGACCCGCTCGAGATGCTCCTTCGGGATGCCGATGCCATTATCGACCACTCTGATTTTGATGCGATGCGATCTGTCGGAGCCCTGCCCGACTTTGTGATTCTCCGTGATCACCTTGATCACTCCGCCTTCCGCCGGCGACGCGTCCGCCGCGTTGAAGACCAGGTTCAGCAGCACCTGCTGGATCTCGTTGTCGTCGGCGAAAGCCGGCCGCAGGTCGGGCGCGAGGATCGGTTCGACGCGAATCCCGCTGAAGCGCTTATTGTAGGTAACCAGCCGCAAAGTCTCGGACACCAGCGCGTTGACATCGACGTGCTTGCGCTGCGCGGTCGTCGGACGCGCGAAATTGACCAGGTCTTTCAGCGTGCTCGAGATGCGCGTGATCTGCGACAGGATCGTATGCATCACGGTGCGTCGCTGCTCGTCCTGTTCGCCGCTCAGCAGCGACTGCACTAGCGATGAAATCGACGCGAGCGGATTGTTCACCTCGTGCGCGACGCCCGCCGCGAACGTGCCCGCCGCCGCCAGCCGCTCCGCCTTCAGCAGCGAATCGAGCATCTCGTGGCGCTGCGTCACGTCGCGCAGGATCATCTGGATGAATTGCTTATTGCCGTAGGAAATCAACGCCATATTGACGTCGTAAAAATACGGTCCCAGCGGCAGGTCGATCGCCTGCGCGGTGCCATCGCGCAGCACCTGCTCGAGCGACTTCGCCGTGTCGGGACGCATGTGCTGCGGTACAAAATCGGTAAGTGGCCGGCCGACCAGCGGCATCTGCTCCTCGCCCGGCATCATCAGATGCATCTTTTCGGCCGCCGAATTTGCGCCGAGCACCGCCCACGTGTGCGGCTCGATCTCGTACATCGGATCGGGCGCGTGATTGACCGAGTTGCGGTACTTTTCTTCCGACTCGCGCAGCATCCGCTCGCGCCACTCGATATAGAACTGCGAGACCATCAGGCGCCGTTCGTCGATTGCTGCGACCACGGCGTCGCGCACCTGTTCCATCCTGCGGCCGGTCATCGTCGATTTGACGTGCTTCAGGATGACTTGCTTGAGCGCGATATGGATCGTGTTGAATTGCGACGGCTTCGCGCGCGCGATCATTCCCTCCTGACAATGGCGGCGCAGATGAACGTAGGTGCCAAGGTCCTCGGGATCGCGCAGATGATCGACCATGCGGATCAGCGCATTGAACATGTTGATTTTGAGCTTTGCGACTTGTTCCTCGCTCGAATACCAGGCCGGGAACATCATCAGGATGGTATCGGTCCATTGCTCGACGATACCCGCGAAGTGCCGATCGATCAGGTCGGCCGCTTCCGCGCGCAGTTCCAGCCCTTCCGGCGTGCGGCTCCAGATCGGGGCTCCCCACAAGCGCGAGAGCGATTCCTCGATCTCGAGCAACTGCGCCTTGATCAGCGCCAACTCCTCGGCCGTCGCATTGATTGGCGTGTCAGTCGCGTTATGGCGTTTCTTGGCTTTAGACGATCGGCAGCATCCGCAGGCAAGCGATAGTTTCATGGCTAGAACCGACTCGAAGAGATTAGGTTTTGGCCAACCATCTGACTTCTTAATTAATGGACAGCAGCCATGCAAATGGCGTCTGAATCACCTTCATCCTGATCGACCTATAACATTCGCAAAATAGTCAATCTAGCGAGCCGGTTTGATTCGCAGATGCCTAAATTTGCAGCCTGCGAATCTTTTCGACTGCTGGGCCCGCCCGCGCAAATCGTCGAGCGCTCAACCCAATTGGTCTGTCGCATCGAGCCAATGAGGTAAAAACCCTGCAAATCATTGCGATTTTCCGATGGCATGGCTTTGGCTCTCTGCTCTCCTACATCGAGGATGCTGACACCGATGACCACCACTCAGGAACCGCCGCAGAACATCCAAGCCCATGGAAAATTCTTTTCTTGCAGAGGCCAGAAGTTCTTTTTCAAGGCGATGCGCCTGCCCGACGTCAGCGCCACCCTCGATTTCGGACAGAAACTCAAAGTTCGCAAACGCCTCGACGATCTCAAGGCCGCGCACACCACCGGCCTCGTGCTCACCGAATCGCAGGCGCAGCCGCTACTCGATCTCGCCGCGCAATCCGGTCTGTCCGCGATGCTCGAACTTTCGATCGCCCCCGAAGAATTGCTCCGCGCGCGCGGATGGAAGTCGATCGTTTCGCGGATCGCGCATACCGCGCACGTCTTCAGCCAGCATCCAGCACTGATCGGATACATCCTCGATTGTCCCGTGCGCCAGGATCAGTTGCGCGCCGGCGGCCTCGCGAATGCTCGCGCGCGTCTCCGCAGCATCATCAGGATCATCAAGGACCGCGCGCCCGCCGCGATCGCAGGAATCAAGCTGCGCCCCGAGACTCGCGCGCTGACCGTGCTCGAAGAAGATTTTCTCTACGGCGAAATCCCGGCTCTCGAGCCAATCGAAATTCGGGATTTCGTCGTTGCCCTGCACAATCTCGCAGAGGCCCGTCCGGTGATTATCGAATTCGCGGATGCATCGCCGGGGCAGGACGAAGCGGTTGCGGTGGCGTTTGGTACGGGGGCGGCTGGGGTTGTGGCGCCGCCGGTTCCTGCTCCGGTTTCCAAAGATTGGCTCGGCGTGAAGCTGATGCGCGCGTCCGACCTGATGCCGTTCGTTACGCTCAACGGCACCTGCCCGCCGCCCGCCGCGCGGATGCCGATGGTGTCGGTCGTCATCTGCGCCTACAACGCCGAGCGCACGATGCGCCGGTGCCTCGAATCGCTGCGCAAGCTCGATTATCCAAACTACGAAGTCGTCATCGTCGATGACGGCTCGCGCGACAGCACCGCCGAAATCTCGATGGATTTTCCCGAGTTCCGCCTGATTCGACAATCGAATAAGGGACTCAGCGTCGCGCGCAATGTCGGCCTGCACGCCGCGCGCGGCGAGCTAATCGCCTACACCGATTCCGACTGCGTCGTCGATCCGCACTGGCTCACGCTCATGATGCGCTCGATGGTCGAAAACGATTTCGACGGATGCGGCGGACCGAACTACGCGCCGCATGAAGACGGCTGGATCGAGGCGTGCTGCGCCGCGTCGCCCGGCGCTCCATGCCATGTGCTCGTCGGCCAGGATCGCGCCGAGCATCTCGCCGGATGCAACATGGTTTTCAGCAAGGCGGCGCTGCTCAAGATTGGCGCTTTCGATCCGCAGTACACCGCGGCTGGCGACGACGTCGATATCTGCTGGCGGCTAATCGACGCGGGCTACAAGCTCGGCTTTTGTCCCGCCGCGTTCGTCTGGCATTTCCGCCGCAACACCATCAAGGCCTACTACGGCCAGCAACGCGGCTACGGTCGCGCCGAAGCGATGCTCTATCCGCGCTATCCCGAGCGCTTCAACGTGATGCGCCAAATTGCATGGCGCGGCACCATCCCCGGAATCGCGCGCACGCTGCCGGGCGGGAATCGCCAACGCGTGATGTGGAATACGGCCGCCGGCTCGCAGGCGCTGTTCGACCCGAGCCTGACGCTCGCCGGCGTGATACCGCAGACGCTCGAATACACGGTCTTCGCGGCGATCGCGCTGGTCATCTCGATCATCTTGGGATGGAGCGTGATTCCGGCCGCCGCGATGCTGGCGTTGGGACCCATTTGGGCGCTCTACTATGGATGGCACGCGCCGCTCGAAAAATCTCACGAGAGCTTCCGGGCGCGCCTGCTGATCGCTTATCTCGCTTATACGGGGCCGATGATTCGAACCATCACACGCTACAAGACGCGCGCGAAAGCCAGTACCGGACTCGGCGCCGCGGAGACGATTCGGCAGAAGCCGTCGATCGATTGGGCGCGCCGCTCGGTCAACCTCGCGTACTGGAACGAGCAATACGTCACGCGCGACACCCTGCTCGATCGCGTCGTCAAGCTGTTCGCGCGCACCGGCCATCCCGCGATCGTCGACGCGGGATGGAACGACTTCGACCTCGAAGTGCATCCGAGCCCCTGGACTCGCATCGAGCTCAAGACTGCTGACGAAGAGCACGGCGGGATGAAGCTCAAGAACATCGTAGTCGCGCGCATCAGGACGACACGCCTGACCGAGCTGGCGCTCGCAGCCGGCGCACTCAGCGCGGCGATCGCGGCGCTCGCGGGACTGCCGGAAATCGCACTGGGCCTCGGCGCACTGACGATCGCGGGCGCGATCTGCGTAGGCGGCGCGATGATCGAAGCAGGGCGCATCGCGTATCGGGCAATCGAGGAATGCGCGACCGAGCTGAATCTGTCTCCGCTGGGCAAGCCAGTGCGCGAGCGCTCGCGCGTCGCGGTCGAAGCCGCCGCCAACAACCCCGTCGCGGTACGGATCGACGCCCAAGAACGCTAGCCGCGCCCCCGCCCAAATGGACCCCCATCAACGCTAAGATCTCGGTGGTCCAGCAACGTGACGATCCGGCGCCATCGGCGGCGTCACGTGGCGCAAGACTCGCCCGGCTTTAGTCCGAATCTGTCCGATAATCCTGACTGACTGATAGATTGATGCGTCCAGTCGGCAGCCACTCGATCACGAGCCGCCGCGATTGAAGTGATCGGCGAGCAAGATAGCGATGCTCGCGCTGGCTGCGATGCTCGCGGCGCCGCCGGTGGTGGGAATCACGCTGCCGCTGGCGAGTGACGGCAGATCGTCGCTGATCGCGATGATGGCGGCGATCGGAATCCTGATCAACATCAACGCCCGCCGCTTCCTGTTCTAGATTGAATCTTCGGCCTGCGTCGGTCACACTTGAGATCGGCCCTATTTGATCTCTTGAACAACGCCACGGGACAGTCTGTCTAGGTACTTTTCATGGTAAAGAAGAGAGCAGTGTGTACGCATTGCGGTGAAACAGCCTTGGAGGTCTACATATCGGTACCGGTCGAGACCGAGGGCACCGGTTTCCCATTTATTCGATCAATCCTGTGTCCCAACGGATTTGGCGAGATCACCGAAGACGGATTGCTCATCAACACTGAAGATACGCCGAAAAAGTATAGCTATGCGCTGGATGAACCAGAGGAGGGATCGAGCTACACTCTTTGCAAAGCGCCCGGCTTGAGAAAATCGGACCAGGGAAACGGGATACTACTAGCGGAATTTGACGGGGAGGTTCGACGAATATCTCGCAACACGGTCGACATTACGTCAGCAAGGAAGATGCCCTGGAATTCGAAAGCCGCGCAAAGAAGGTTTCGGCAACTGTTGAGCGAATCGAACAACAAAACTACAGTTGGTCGAAGGCCGCACCGTCCGACAACCCTATCGGCATCATCGCTTTCTCTTGTGCCGCGCAAGGATTAGACCGTAGGTTCAGTTCAGTCGATCACGAACTGCCGCGACCGCTATGATTCGCCAACACGCAGGAACAAGGGGAACACTCGGTCGATGGGCTTCCTAAAGCTTTTACTTAATTCGTTTTCGCCCAATGCCGAAGGCGTTAGAGAGGCGATGCGAATCTCGTACGCCAAGCACCTCCGGTTGGCTAAAGCAGGCCGTATACCAGTCCCGGAGGGAACTACGCCCCATGAAGTGGCGCTATACGGCTCTCTTGCTTCGAGGTATCGAGCACTAAGTCAGGACTGGACGGAGGTCGAACTCATGTCGGACTTAGCTCCCTTTCTTATGATGGATCAGAGTGACGCCGTAGAGGCGGTTGCGGAGTACGCGGCTATGAAGGAATACCCCACGCAGGCGCGGATTCGTTGGTTGAAGGAGCAGATAAATCAGACGATTAGAAACTTGACTGGTGCCGAGAAAGAATCGGCTTTGTTTGTCCCTCTCTTTCCAGGCTTAACGAACAGGCAAATTGAGTGGTGGAAGCTTCTTGACGAGCCAGCGCGCCTGTTGGTCGAACGCCAGTTGGAAATGGTGCAGAAGAAGGAAGTGCAACCTGAAGAGAATGACGACGCTCTCGATTCGATTCTTCGAGAAGCTGGATGGCAGAGCGAAGACGATGAAGAGCTCGTAAAAGAAGTGCGCGAATTACTCCAAAAGGCTAACTATCCGGACGACCTGGATAGATATTTCGACGTACTGCGCAGGCATGGGTGCGCGATGAATGTCGCGGGAACCTATGCGGATAACTCGGAGAGATGGGAGTTTTCGAAAGTTTCCGGGGGAAGGGAGATTAGCGTGACGATCACTTTCTCGCGCGATAGTCGTAGCCTTAGCTGGAGAGGAACTCTCGGCCTCGTTTCTGGCGAGGTGACTACTGGTCAATCCGTCGCGCAACTGGAAGCCCAACTGGCCGAGTGGGCGTAAACAATGAACGACAAAAGCCTTGTATGTCCGCAGTGTGGTGCAGACGCGCACAGGGGTTTGGTCGCGGACGGGGATGAAGTCGACTGGTCGGCCAGATGCGCCAACGGTCATGGCGAGGTTACTGAAGACGGGTTGCTCCTGACCACCGAAAAAGCGGCGGATGGCTATGAAGTTACGCAGGAAGCCGGAAAGGATGGGCGGGTCATCTGTCGCTATGGCGGACCTTGGAAAATTGCCGACACTCTCCTGCAGAGCATTCTTGACTTGGAGAGGCAACGTCTCGGGCCCGGCAAGACAGTCGATCTCTTGTCTGCAAAGAAAATACAATGGAATTTAAAGGCCGCGAAAAGGAGGTTTCGGAGACTATTGAACCGATCGAATAACAACCTCCCTCCGATCGAAGATCAGAGCTTGCGGGAACTGGCAGCTGAATTACTCGACGAATACCGGAAGGGCATGTGGACAGGCGATGATGCCTGGTACTCCGATGACGACCTCATGAGATGGTCACAAGAAGGGTTCTTTCAGGAGTTAAAGGACTATGAGCTTCGCAAAAGCCGGGAGCCCATGCTGGTATTGTCAAAGCTTCTGCCCGAGCCACTCTCGACAGCGTTTCATCAGGTAAGGGAGTGTTACCGAAACGGCCTTTTCGTCGGGACGGTGGGAATGAGCCGTGTAATCCTGGAGGATGTTGTCAAGCGCGCCTCCGGGGACTTGGAAGACGGATCTTCCTTTGTTCAAATGGTGTACAGACTTCCGGAAAGTCTACTACAGACTCGAGATAAGCAAAAAGCTATCAGGCTTAAATTCGACAGCAACACAGTCCTCCACGCTGCCGGAGTTGGATTTAGCGAGAGCGAAGCGTTTCTGCATTTTTCAGGGGTAGCCGAAATTGTAAGTATCCTGGCGAACAAAGGCACCCTCAATTGATCCAACAGTCCGATAGTTGCTCGAATCACGAACCGCTGCCGCGTCGTTTGAAGTGATCGGCCAGTACGTTGGCGACGCAGCAGGTCAGTTTCTTCGCAGTCGGGATATGCAGAAATTCGTTGGGGCCGTGCGCGTTCGCGTGCGGTCCAAGCACGCCGGTGATCAGGAACTGCGCTTCCGGAAAGCGCTCGCCGAGCATCGCCATGAACGGAATCGTGCCGCCCTCGCCCATGTACGCAGTCGGCTTGCCGAAGTAGTCATTCGACGCGGCGTCGAGGCTGCGCTCGAGCCACGGCGAAAGTTCCGGCGCGTTCCATCCGCTGGCGCCCCAGTTCGGCGCGAAACTGACCCTCGCATCGTGCGGCGGATTTTCTTCGAGCAATGATTTGAGCTTCTGCGTCGCGATTTTAGGATCGCAGGTCGGCGGCAATCGCAGCGACAGCGTCACCGCGGTTTGCGGGCGCAGCACGTTGCCGGAATTGGCGGTCGGCGGCAGTCCGTCGGCGCCGATAATCGACAGCGCGGGACGCCAGGTGCGATTCAGCACGAGTTCAGTGAGATCGCGGCTGACTGGCTGCGTCGCCCCTGCGAACGGAAATTTCTTGTAGATGTCGTCGCCCAGCACCGACGCCGTCGCCGACGCCTGCTTGAGGCGCGCCGCGGGAATCTCGACGTGAAACTCGCGCGCGAGCACTTCTCCGCTCGCCTCATCCTCGACGCGACTCAGCAGTTGCCTGACGATTCGAAAACTGTCCGGCACGACGCCGCCCGCATCGCCGGAATGCATCCCCTCCGTCAGCACCTCGACCGTTAGCCGGCCGCCGACCAGTCCGCGCAGCGAAGTGGTGCACCAAAGCTGCTCGTAATTGCCGCATCCCGAATCGAGCGCGATCACCAGGCTCGGCTGGCCGATGCGCGCCGCGAGATGCTCGATGTAATGCGGCAGGTCGAAGCTGCCGCTTTCTTCGCACGCCTCGATCACGACGACGCATCGCGCATGCGTGATGCTGTTCGCTTGCAGCGCGCCGATTGCCGCCATGCACGCGAACGTCGCGTAACCGTCGTCGGCCGCGCCGCGCCCGTACAATCGATCGCCCTCGAGCACCGGTTCCCACGGCCCAAGGCCGTCGCGCCATCCCGCCATCTCGGGCTGTTTATCCATATGCCCGTAGAGCAAAACGCAGTCGTCGGATTTACCGGGGATGTCGATGAACAGCAGCGGCGTGCGTCCTTCGAGGCGCGCGACTTCGACCTTCATCCCCGCGATCGGCTGGCGCCGCACCCAATTCTCGAAGCGCGCGACGACGCGCTCCATGTGCCCGTGCGCCATCCATTCCTTGTCGAACGCGACCGACTTGTTCGGGATGCGGATGTACTCAATCAGCTCGGAAACGATCGAGCTATCCCAGAGCTGTTCGACGTGACTGCGAATCGATGCCTTATCCATGACGACAGCCTACGCGACCAGCGCGCCGCTTGGCAAAATCTTTTGCAGCGCGTTCGCGCGCGCAATTTTTCGCACGAGTCGCCAGCTATCAACCGCTTGCGGATAATCGAAAGCTGTATTAGCGACAAAGTGTCGAATCGTTCTCGGGAGAATGACTATGCAAAATGGCGGAATTCTGGCGGGTCTGCGCGTAATCGATTGCGGCACTTATATCGCGGGGCCGGCCTCCACGACCATCATGTCGGACTTCGGCGCCGAGGTTTTCAAAATCGAACGGCCCGGCGGCGGCGATTTATGGCGCCTGTTCCCGCATCTGCCCGGCACCGCCAAATCGAAAATCAACTGGGGCTGGGTGCTCACCGGCCGCAACAAAAAAAGCGTCGCGCTCGATCTCTCGAAAGCCGAAGGCCGCGAAGTGCTGATTCGATTGGTCAAGAGCGCCGACGTCTTCGTCACCAACTATCAACCGCAACTGCTCGAAAAATTTCATCTCGCGTACGAGGATCTGAACGCCGAAAATCCGCGACTCATCTATGCGCATCTCACCGGCTACGGCGACGCGGGCGACGACGTCGATGCGCCCGCGTTCGACGCGCTGGCATACTGGGCGCGCTCGGGCCTGATGATGGGCGTGGTCAGCGTCGACGGCAAACCGGGCGGCCCGCGCCCCGGTATCGGCGATCATCCGACCGCGATGTCGATGTTCGGCGCGATCATGCTGGGCCTCTACAATCGCGAACGCACCGGCCGCGGCTCGAAGGTAGGCACCTCGTTGCTCGCGAGCGGCGCGTGGGCCAACGGATGCGATCTCCAGGCGAAATTTTGCAACGCCGAATTTCCGCAGCGCAGCGAGCCGGGGGCGCATCCGCCGAATCCGCTCGGCGCCGGCTATCTCAGCCGCGACGGCAAGCCGTTCATGATCGCGCTGCTCGACCCCGACGTCGAGTTTCCGCGGCTCGCGAATGCGCTGGGGTATCCCGATCTCGCAACCGATCCGATGTTCAAGGACAACGACGGCAAGAAGGAAAATGCCGCCGCGCTACACGCGATCCTGCAATCGCAATTCGAGTCGCGCGACCTTTCCGAGTTGCGCGGGCTGTTCAAAAATTACGACATCAAGTGGGCGCCGTTCCCGACCCTCGACGACGTGGTGAAAGATCCGCAGATGCGCGCGTCGGGCGCGGTCGTGGACATGGATTATCCCGGCCACGGCAATCTCGAAACGATTACCAGTCCGCTATTTGTTCGCGGGAGCGAAAAGCGCAAGCCGCAAGCTGCGCCGGACGTGGGCGCAAATACGCGCGAGACTCTCCGCGAACTCGGCTACAGCGACGCCGCGATCGATAGGTTGATCGAGCGCAAGGTCGCCTCGACTTCGGATCAGGAAACGTCGCTGTGACTTTGGCAATGACCGCGCCGCGATGCGCGGTCATCAGAATGGTTTGCAGTGCGCATTAGCAATGCTGTAAGAGAAAAGGATACCCGCGCGCGCATCGAGCGCGCCGCTTCCAACTTGGCGCTTGGAGGAAAGCTCATGGCCGATTTCGACATTCAAATCAAAGGCGGCACGATCGTCGATGGTACGCGGGTTCCGCGCTACCGCGGCGACGTCTGGATCAAGGACGGGAAAGTTGCACAACTGGGCGGCCGCGCTCCCGGCTTTGCCAAAAAGGTGATCGACGCGGACGGCCTGATCGTCGCGCCGGGCTTCGTCGATCTGCATACACACTACGATGCGCAGATTCGCTGGGATCCCTATTGCACGATCTCCGGATGGCACGGCGTAACTTCGGTGGTGCTCGGCAACTGCGGCTTCGGCTTTGCCCCGTGCAAACCGGACTTCCGCGACCGCTCGATGCTGACGATGACGCGCACCGAAGCGATCCCGTACGCCTCCATGAAGGCCGGTATCAACTGGGACTGGGAGACGATCCCGCAGTACCTGGATTCGCTCGACCGCGCCCCGAAGGGCGTCAATTGTATCCAGTACATGCCGACCGCGTCGCTGATGACCTACGTGATGGGTCTCGAAGCGGCCAAAACGCGACCCGCGACCGAGTCCGAACGGGCCGAGATGGCGCGGCTGCTGGATGAAGGCATGGACGCGGGCCTATGTGGCTTTTCGATTCAACGCCTGGGACCGAACTCCGCGCAGGCTGACTTTGACGGCTCGCCGATGGTTACGGATACGATGTGCGACGAGGACATCCTGAACCTCGCGCGCGTGCTCCGTAGGCGCGACGAAGGCTTCATGGAAATCACGCAGGGCACCGGCGACCCTCGAATCGACCTGACATTCGTTGAAACGCTCGCCGATGAATCGCAGCGCCCGATCCTGTGGCAGGTAATCGTTCCGACCCGCAACAATCCTGAAATCCACCGCCGCAGCTTGAGGTTCGTCGAACGCAATCGCGCGAAAGGGCGTCAGATCTTCGGCCAGGCGGGCACGGTCCGCAGCGGCTTTGCCTTCAGCCTCGAGAACTGGAACCTCTACGACACGCTGCCCGAATGGCGCGTATTGACCACCGGTACCACGGAAGAGAAGCTCGCCAAGATGAAGGATCCGGCGCTGCGCGCGGCGGTAATCCACGCCAACGATAATTGCGACATGAACTTCAAAGCGATTCAGGCGGGCGTCGGCGGCAACCCCAAGCATTTGATCGTGACGTGGGTCGAGAATATCGAGCCGCTCGAGAAATACGTCGGCAAATCGCTCGGCCAGATCGGCATGGAAGAGGGTAAGCATCCGATCGAAGCGATGCTCGATATCGCCGTAGCGAGCGGCCTCAAGGCGGAGTTCCTTGGCCCCAACCGTGGTTTCAATTCGGATTACATGGCTGAGATCATCAACAACTCGCAGTTCACCTTCCCCGGCGTGTCGGACGGCGGCGCGCACACCAAGTTCTTCACTGGCGGCGCTTTCACGACCGACTTCCTGCGCTGGCTGGTGCGCGACGAGCAAAAGATCACGCTGGAAGAGGCTCATTACCGCTTGTCGGCGTTGCCAGCGCATGCGGCGGGTTTCCGTGATCGCGGCGTGCTGCGCGAAGGCGCAGCCGCAGACGTCGTGGTCTACGACCTCAACCGTCTGGGGATCGAGCCGGATTGGGTCGGCGAGATCGTACATGACCTGCCGGGCGACGAATGGCGTCGCGTGCAGCGCCCGCAGGGGTACCGCTCGATCATCGTGAACGGGGTGGAAACCTTCGACGAGGGTAAATGCACAGGCGAGACGCCGGGCAAGCTGTTGCGTCACGGCCACGCCTGATCGCGCGAGCAATCTGAATCGGCAATGAAGGGGCGGTCCGCACGACCGCCCCTTTCATTTTTTGCGACACTCTGACGGTTTCGTTTCTCCGTGGCACAGGCTTTAGCCTGTGGAGAGCACATCGGATGTTCAGAGGCTGACCCACTTTTTGTCACCCTGAGCCGCCGCTGTAGCGTGAGCACCACCACTGTTGTCATTCTGAGGCGAAGGCTGCGCAGCCGAAGAATCCCGGATCTGTTTCTTCGTCGGGCGTCTTCCGGGTTCCTTCACTACGGCAGCCTTCGTTCAGGATGACACGAGGAGGCTGCGCGCGTCACGATCCGAATTCCGATCGCTTGCTCGCGCGCGCAAAAGGGAGCGAAATACGAATCGCAAGCGGAGGATTTTTTTAATGATCGATCTCTACTATTGGCCGACGCCCAATGGGCACAAAATTACGATCTTTCTCGAAGAAACCGGGCTCGAATACAAAATCGTGCCGGTCAATATCCGCAAGGGCGAGCAATTCGCGCCCGAGTTTCTGAAGATCAGCCCGAACAACCGGATGCCCGCGATTGTCGATCACAACGGTCCCGGCGGAAAGCCGCTCGCGCTGTTCGAGTCGGGCGCGATCCTGATCTATCTCGGCGAGAAGACCGGCAAGTTCCTGTCGTCCGAGCCGCACGCAAAGTACACGACGATTCAATGGGTGATGTTCCAGATGGGTGGAATCGGCCCGATGTTCGGACAGCGCGGACATTTCCTGCGCGCCGCGCCGGAGAAGATTCCGTATGCGATCGATCGCTACACCAACGAATCGCGCCGCCTGCTGAACGTGATGGAGAAGCGCCTCGCCGAGGCCGAATACCTGGCCGGCGATTATTCGATCGCCGATATGGCGACCTATCCGTGGGTTGTAGGCACTCGTCGCGAGCCCGAGGAACTGCAAGCTCGGCCCAACTTCAAGCGCTGGCTCGACGCGATCTCCGAACGGCCTGCGGTCAAGCGCGGCCTCGCGGTGATGGCCGACTTGCCGCCGGAACCGCTCGACGAAGAAGCGCGCTCGATCCTCTATGGCAACAAGCAATTCGAAAAGCGCTGAACGCGCTCGACTACCGGTAGATCGTTACAGCGTCAGGCCGCCATCGACGACGAGACTCCGCACCGGTGATGTAGCGCGTCTCCTCCGACGCGGGAAATAGTGCCGCCGGCGCTCGTACGGGTTCGGCAGTTCGTCGAACCCGTCTCACAGTTGATGGCGGAGGGGGGAGGGAGTCGAACCCTCCGGCGACAGTATTAGCCGCCAAGCCGGTTTTGAAGACCGGTGGGGCCACCGGGCCCCTTCCTCCTCCAGCCCTTGTTTCTTAGGGACTTACAGCGATTTGCACAACCCGACAGTCGGCAAATCCAATATGAGCTGTTTAGCTCTGCTTGCTACAAATCGAGATCTGCTGGTGAGACTTTTCGGAGGGAACGCTGGCCCGCCTGATGCCGACACCTCAACGCTTGCGCTGATAGGTTCCGATCAGCGTCGCCTGGGCCAGGATATGACCTTTCATCGCGGTTTCAAGTTTTGCCTTCGTTGGCCGATTGAGGTCAGGCAGTATTTTGTCCAACGCATAGAGCTTGAAAAGATACCGGTGACGTCCGATTGGGGGGCATGGCCCGCCATAACCGGTGCGCTTCCAGTCATTCACACCAGCCAGAGTACCGGCTGGCAATTTGGCGGAACCGGCCGCCTCCGGCAGGCCATCGAGCGTGGGCGGAAGATTGTAAAGTACCCAGTGCACCCAGGTCATTTTTGGCGCAGCCGGATCGGGGGCGTCCGGGTCATCCGCGATTAGGGCGAGGCTTCGCGTTCCTTCAGGAACGTTCGACCAGGCCAGTGCGGGAGAGAGATCCTTTCCGTCGCAGGTGTGAACGGCAGGTATCTCGCCCTGATTCTTAAAGGCAGGAGAGATCAGCTTCAGTGCCATTGCGAGAAAAGTCCTCGGACGACTAATCGCGGCGCGTCTGGAAACAACGACAACCGGCCAACGGCGTTGCCAACCGCGTCAGCGGACCCTGCCCGAGACAAAGCGTGGACCATTCAGCACGTCACGTGGAGGATCGCATTCGTGTTCGCCGGATTCTTGCCAAGCTCCTTAATCGCCGCGCTCGTCGGCAGAATCATAATATCTACGTCGCGCCGGCGTGCCTCGAGTTTCACTTCGTCCATCACCGGGAGCGCGTCGTATTTTCCCGAGCCGACTATCAGCCGCCGGCATTTCCAGGGTATTTCCTCTTCCAGCGAAAGAGGAGTATGCCCGAACTGCTCGCGGAATTTCCGCGAGACTTTTTTCTTGCGCTTGCGAATCCTTCCACGGTCGATTACCACATCATGTTCGTATGCTTCGCCGTCGATTTCAATCGAGCCAAAAGTAAATTTGCCAAAATCCATCGCGGGCCACCTCTGACGTCCGTACGCGATCTGCTCGCGACCGTTCTAAGGCGATGCGCCGCGATTGGCCACGTCGGCAAAAACCTTGAGGATGTCGGAAGTCGTGATGACGCCGACGAGTTTTCGATTGTCGACCACCGGTAGTCCGTCCACTTCGCATTCTAATAATAGACGTGCAGCTTCCTGAAGAGAGGTCCTCGGAGAAGCCGCAATCACCTCGCGAGTCATCAGCAGTCCGATCGTGGTGTCAGGCGTCGCGTCGTTGAAGGCGATATCGCGATCGGTCACGATACCTATGACTTCGCTACCGTCCACCACGGGAACCCATCGAACGCGATTCCGAGCCATCACCTGGCGCACACCAGCGACGGTCGTATCTGCTGAGGTTGTCAGCGGCGCCACTGTCATATGCGTGCCGACCGCGTCTGGGTCGCCGCTCGCGCTCGGCCTTACGGTCACGACGGGGCAGATCGATTCGCGGACAACCCGTTCGGCCACACTGCCGGGAAATGCTTTCGGCTTGCTGCGGCTGACGTGAGTCGCGATAACGACGAGGTCGGCGTTGAGTTCCTCCTCGACACGGACAATGGCAATCGCCGGGTCGCCGGTTCGGGTAAGAACCTCATAGCGGAGGTCGCCGAGATGATCGTGGCAAATTCCCATCAGTCGTTCTTTGGCGACTTGCTCCTGAGCGACGGCTGCGTCGACCCCGGCCTGGGTCAGGCTCGAACTTACGGACGGGAGTACGTGCAGAACGTACACCGTGGCACCCGCGAGCCGAGCCAATTCGCCGGCCGTTAGCAGAGCCTTCAGCGAGTTTTCATCGAAATCGATCGGGCTGAGAACAATTCGAAATGACTGTGGCATTGTAGACTACCTTCTGCTTCTAATCTCAAGAACCATCCGGCGCGTGGCCGGCACTGTCCTCTTCTGTATCCGAATGTGACAGCCAAAAATGTTTGTTGGCTCGATCGGGAGCCGGCAATTTTGAACTCACGCGGCAGAAGTGGCTGTCTCACGTCCTGCTCTCACCTGAGCATCGCATGTGCCAATCAGGGGCTCAGGACTATCGACGATCTCTATGGGGAATAGCGGGCCCCGGCTTCGGCACACCTGATGCTCTACTTGTTGCCAAATCCAACGGGAGACATCGCAATGGCGACGTACATAATGCTTACGAGACTCTCACCAGAGGCGCTCAAAAGGCCGGAATCTGTAGTTGAACTCAACAAGCAAGTTGCAGAGCGAATCAAACGCGAATGCCCCGACGTAAAATGGATAGCCAACTACGCGGTTCTCGGACCCGCGGATTACGTCGATGTCTTCGAGGCCGATGATGCCGAGACCGCAACCAAGGTCTCGCTCCTGGTCCGCAGCGTCGGGCATGCAACCACCGAGACATGGATCGCAACGCCGTGGGATCGTTTCGCCGCGCTTGCAAAGACGCTGAAGTAACGGGCTTCGCGTGAACTCTGGATCGTCATGCGCTCGGCTACCTTGTCGAGGACATCAAAAATGATTGAAAAACCCAAAGCCCGTCGTACGCTTACCGTAGCTCGTCCCAAGGCGACAGCGCAGCGCAGCCCCAAAGGCAGTATGCGTATCGAGAACTGGATGGCCAAGCCGGTAATCACTGTCCGTCCCCACGATAGCGTGGCGGATGCGAGGAGGACGCTGGAGCAGCACAGGGTAAATCAGCTTCCGGTGGTGGTTAATGGAAGGTTGGTGGGAATCGTCACCGATCGCGACTTGCGCAGTGCTTCGGACGGCATGCGCGAGAGTGGGATGGCTGCAAGGGCAAACTTGATTCAAGAAGATGTGATTCCGGAAAATATTACGGTCGAAACGGTGATGTCGGCCAAGGTGATGAAGTTGAAGCCGCAGGACGCTATTGAGCGAGCCGCTCGTCTGATGCGCCGGGAGCGGATCGGCGGAATTCCGGTCGTGGATGGGAAGAAACTAGTGGGAATCATTACTCGCGCCGATATTCTCAAAGCGTTCATCGCGCTTAGTGGCAAAGCAAGTTAGCGGGGACTTCGTGCAATGAAAGGCACCGATAGACCGAAAGGCAAAGGCCTGATTCGCAGTCTGAGTCGCAAAGGTACGAGCTTCGACAAGAGCCCTCCTGTGGCCCGCCGGCGAGGGCCTTTCAAAGACCCCTCGGTATGCGAGCGGTGCGGGGCTGTCTATGAGCGCAAAAGTTGGCATCGGGCGGGCCGCATTACCACCGATAAGCTTTCCGGCGCCGCCTGGGTCATATGCCCTGCGTGCGCGGAAGCAAAAAGTGGCATCGCCTACGGGAAGATCCTGGTAAGCGGCGACTTCGCACGCGACCATCTGGATCAGATTCGCCGCCGCATTGCCAACGTCGACAGTCGTGCGAGGGCTAATCAACCGGAGCGACGGATACTATCCGCGGATTGGGATGGGGAGACGCTCGAGATACTGACAACCTCGCAAAAACTCGCTCATCGCATAGCCCGGGAGCTTGAGAAGGTCTTCGGCGGACGCGCGAAGTACCATTGGTCGGACGACGATGGCAGCTTGTTCGCGACCTGGAAGGGTGAGGCCGCTAGCAAACTCTGAAGTTGGCGGCCCTCCTCATCGCAACAATCAAAATCGGGAGTGAAACCAAATGCCTGAATTCGAGGGGAGATCCGAAATCGGCAGCTTCCAGGAAGCCATTGATGATGCTGTGGAGAAGGCCAGACAGTCAGAGCTCCGTGCGGAGATAACCGTTTCCTATCAGGTCACGAAGATCAGCGGGGCGCGTGGCGGAATTGCAGGCATCAACCGGATGTTCGTAGTGATCGAGGCAGAAGTGCATTGATCATCAAGCACACCTAGTTCGGCTTAGCGGTTTTGTGCGGCGGCTTACCGCCGAAGCTGTGTCGTTTCGGCGACAGGAGATAAAGCCAGGTGCAACTGGTGATGGTCGGCGATGTGATGCTGGGACGGGGTGTCAATGAGGCACTCAGGCAAGTCTGTCCCGAATATCCATGGGGCGACACCTTGCGACACTTTCATGAAGCGGACTGGCGGTTGTGCAATCTCGAATGTGTGATATCGGACCGAGGAGTTCCCTGGCGCTCCACTCCGAAGGTGTTTCACTTCCGTTCAGACGCCAGGAACATCGCCGTACTGACGGCGGCCGGCATCGATGCGGTATCGTTGGCAAACAACCACATCCTGGATTTCGGCTACGACGCGATGCGCGAGATGCTGGAACTGCTAGACGCCAACCACATCAAGCACGCAGGCGCGGGACTCAATCATTCGAGAGCTTTCGAGCCGGCGCTCTCGAACGTCGGAGGAATGACAATCGCGCTCATCGCTCTTACCGACAATGAGCCGCAATGGGAAGCGACGGCCGATAGGGCAGGGCTCGCCTACGTTCCGATCGATGTCGCAGACCAACGTGCGCAGGAACTCTTCGCGATGATCGGAGCCGCCAAACAGCGGGACGCAGTCGTTATCATTTCGGCACATTGGGGACCGAACTGGGGTTACGAGCCCCCAAAAGATCATATCCGTTTCGCACATCGTATGATCGATGAAGGAGCCGACATCATCTTCGGCCACTCGGGTCATGTCTTCCGCGGAATCGAACTCTATCGCGAGCGGCCGATTATCTACTGCGCGGGAAATTTCATAGACGACTACGCGATCGACGAATTCGAGCGCAATGACGAGTCGTTCATTTACGCGATCGACCTCGACGATCGCGTGCTCCCGCGAAGCATTCGTCTTTCGCCGACGATAATCGGGGACCGGCAGGCGCGAATGGCGGGAGTCCGCGCGCGAAGCATCGCGGCCAAGATGCAGGATCTTTGCACGAAGCTGAACACGTTCGCGAAATGGAACGACCGTGACCAACGCCTCGAAATACGAATCGGCTAGCCAAATCTCGATGGAGTCATCGTATGTGGCTTGAGTTCGGATCGTCGCGGGGATGCAGGTTGGATAGCGCGGGCGCGCGTCCGAAAGCGAGAGTAACTTCGATGACGACCAGACTGCGTGGTGCCAACGTCCTGCGTGATCGTCGTTTCCATCTGGACGATCTGGGGAATCAGTCTCGGCTGCTCGACTGACACGAGGGGAACGACTGCGCGCATCCCGTTTCGCGTCCCGGACCGCGAAGAGCTCCGCGACCGCCCGTGGTCGCGATCAATCGCAGTTTGGCGATCGCGGAAACGCAAGGTGCCAGCGCCGCGCTCGAAGCTCTGCAGAAAATTGCCGACGATTCACGGCTGGTCGAATACCAGCCATACTGGGCCGCGCGCGCGGAGCTGCTGGTCCGGACCGCTCACGACGAGGCGCGCGACGCGTATGAAATCGCGATCGGCCTCGAGCGCGACCCCGCGGTCCGCCGCTTCCTGCTCCGTCGCCAGTCAGCCGTGTCGATTTGACTCGCCGGGCGATGACCGTCCCGCTCGGTTCTTTGTAGCCGTATCAGCGCGCCCTTCGGCTATTCGAAAGTATTAGTGCCGCCGGCCCCTGCTCTTCGGGACGGTCACCGTCAGCACAGCGTCGTCCGTGCCCGTCGAATCGTCGCCGTCGCTGCAGGTCACGTCGATCGTGTACACGCGGGCGCCGTCGCGGGCGCATCGCTCAGCGCGAACGTCCACCGAGGTCGTCAGCGTCACCGTGTCATCTCCAGGAGGCCCCGAGATCACCGCTTTGCTGAAGCTAAAGTCCGGACCTTGCTTGCTGGTCCGCGCGCCGCATCCGTGGCCGCCTTCGTCGTCGTCACTCTGCTGATTCGAACTGATGTCGGTGACCTGCAATCCCAGCGTATCCCCATCACTCGTGGCCTCGCTTTCAGCAAACTTGATGCTGATGCTCTTCATCTTGTGATTCGGCGGCCACAGCGTAGTCGGAGTGTAAGTGATCACGCCGTCGCCGCAGGGCGCCGTCGCCGTCCCACCCGATTTCGGCGGCTTTGCAAACGCGCTGGAAGCGAACAACAGCACGATTACAGCCACTGCCGCGACTATGCCCGAACGATTCATATTTCCGATCATAATTTCCCCGACCATCCTCATCGCCGAAACGATTACGATTGAGCGATTGTAGCGTTTGCTTGAGACCATAATCCAGTTTAAGAAAACGCTCCCCTTGCGCGGCCAACAGGCAGCCGACGCAACAGTGGATATCGTAATCAGTGAGACTGCGAGGATTTAGCGAGATACGAGCGGCTTAATCGGCGCGAAGGCTCGGCGTGCTCGCGTAGCGCAACTTCAGCGCACACGTCCAGCGCACCGTCAGGCACGACGGTTTGCAGGCGCGGGAACCCGACCTCTACTCGACGACGACTTCGTCGGGGAAGAGGAATGTGGTGGCTCCGTCGTCGAACTGAACCAGGAACATACGCCGATCGAGATTATTCATCTCGCGCAGGATGCGCGGTTGTTCGCTAAAGCGAATGCGGCCTTCGTGGTCGCGCACTGGTTTTTGCAGTCGGCACACCCGTCCCACCACCGCCTCATTGTTTTCGCTGATCATCTTCTAATTTTCCAACCCCTCTATTTCCGGCCAACCGGTCATCAGCAACCCATTGCGGATATTAGCAAGCATCGGGCCACTTGTTTAGACCCCTGCGGAACAATCAAAAAGATTTGTCCAGAGGATGTGGAAAAAAGTTTTTTCGTCCGTTTCGCCATCGAAATCGCAAAATCTTCCAGCGCCGTCGCTCGCCCGCGCTTCCGATGCGATGCCATGCTGTGGTAACCGAATAGCGTCACTCGTCTCGCATTAAGTACACTGCAGTGGCTGGTTGAGGTACGCAGATCGCGAACAACACGCAATTCAGGAAGGTTCGCCTATGTCCACGGTCTATCCGCTCCTGATGGGGCGTCGCGCGATGATCGCGACCGAGCACTACCTCTCGGCCGCCGCCGGCGCCCAGATATTCGCTCATCACGGCAACGCTATCGACGCCGCGGTCGCCGCTACCTTCGTCGAAGGCGTCGTGAATCCGCATATGCACACGATCGGCGGCGAGGCGCCGATGCTGATTTATTCGGCATCTGCTGGGCGGGTAGTCTCCATCAACGGCAACATGATGGCGCCGGCGCGCGCCACGATCGAGCACTTCAAGTCGCTCGGAATCGATCTGATCCCCGCGTCGGGCCTGCTGGCCGCCGGTGTTCCAGCCGCGCTCGACGCGCTCCTCACCGCGCTCAAAACTTTTGGCACCAAGTCGTTGGCCGACGTCCTCGAGCCGGCCCTGGCGCTCGCCAGCGACGGCTTCCCGATGCACGTCGGGCTGTCGGGCGAAATCGCGGACGGAAGCGACGTTCCAGTCGGCGGAGCAGGCGCCTCGATCGCACAAAACGCCGCGCGCTATCTCAGGAACTGGCCCTCGACGGCGCGCGTTTACGTGCCCGACGGAAAAGTGCCGCGCCCCGGCGCAGTTATCAAAAATCCGGCGCTCGCGAATTTCTACATTCGGTTGCTCGAAGCCGAGGCTGGCGCGAACAAGAGCGGTCGCGAGGCGGGACTCGACGCCGCTCGCGATCGATTTTATCGCGGCGATATCGCGCGCGAGATCGTTGCATGGTCCGACGCGCAGGGCGGTCTGCTCGCCGATACCGATCTCGCCGGCTTCACCACCGCGATCGAAACGCCGGTGCACGCGAACTATCGCGGTGTCACGATGTTCAAGTGCGGGCCATGGTCGCAGGGTCCGGTATTCATTCAGCAACTGAAATTGCTCGAGGGATTCGACCTCGCCGCGATGGGCCACAACTCCGCCGACTACGTCCATACAATCGTCGAGGCCGCCAAACTTTCCTTTGCCGACCGCGAAGCATATTACGGCGATCCCAAGTTCACCGACGTGCCGATCGCAGCGCTGGTGAGCGATCGATACGCTGCGATCCGCCGCAACTTGATCGATCGCGAGCGCGCCTCGATCGAGCAAAGGCCCGGCGATCCGGCTGCGATGCGCGCGCTGCGCGATACGCCCGCGCAGGACGCGCGTCCGTGGGGCGGCGGCACGATTCACGTCACTGCCGCAGATCGCGACGGCAACATGATCGCGGTGACCGCCAGCGGCGGATGGATTCCCAGCTCACCCGTGATCGATGCGCTCGGCTTTCCGCTCGGCAGCCGGATGCAAACGTTCTACCTCGACGAGCGCCACGCCAACGCGCTCAAGCCCGGCAAGCGTCCGCGCACGACGCTGTCGCCGTCGCTTGCGATGCGCGCTGACGAGCCGTATCTCGCATTCGGCACGCCCGGCGGCGATCAGCAGGATCAATGGACGCTGCAGTTCTTTCTGAACGTCGTCGAGTTCGGGATGGATTTGCAGCGGGCGATCGAAGCGCCCAAATTTTCCACCGCGCACGCCCCCAGCACGTTCTATCCGCACAACAATTTTCCGGGTTTGGTGCGGATCGAAGATCGGATCGACGCCAAGGTGCGCGAGTCGCTCGCCGCGCGCGGACATCGTGTCGAAGTGCGGCCGCCGTGGTCCGAGGGCCACGTCCTCGCGGTGCAGTTCGATCGCACGACCGGCGTGCTGTCCGGCGGCGCCGATCCGCGCGGACAGGCGATACCCGTGATGCCGGCGCAGGTGATCGGCTGGTGAACGCCGCGGAGCTGATTCGGGCCGCAGGGCCGAATCGCATTTGAATTGAGACCGCCGAGTCGCAAGTGAATGAAAGCCCCGAGTCCGAGCGAACGCGGAGGCGAGGGCAATATGGAGGAATCCACGCGTGAGATTAGCCGCACTCGCGATCGGTTTGATCGCCCTCGGCGCGACCCGGCTCGGCTATTCGGCGGAGTCGATCCATTCCTCGAAAATCGTGGACCTAACCTACACGTTCGACGACAAAACGATTTACTGGCCGACTGAGAAGGGCTTCGTGCACGAATTCGAAAAATACGGCGAGACCGCCGAGCACTATTTTTACTCGTCCGCAAAGTACGTCGCGCCCGAGCACGGCGGCACTCACACCGACGCGCCGATTCATTTCAACGAACACGGCATCACGCTCGATCAGGTTCCGCTCGCCGACTGTATTGGTCCCGCCGCGGTGATCGATTTCTCCGCGCGCGCCGCCAGCAATCCCGACGCAACTCTGAGCGTCGATGACATTAAGGCATACGAGAGCGCGAACGGCGCGATTCCCGACGGCGCGATCGTCGTCGCGCGCTCCGGATGGGGCAAGTACTGGCCCGATCGCAAGCGCTACATGGGTACCGACATCCCCGATGATGTCGCGGGCTTGCACTTTCCGGGCTTTTCGCCGGAAGCGGCGAATTATCTACTAACGAATCGTAAGGTTGCGGCGATCGCGATCGACACCGCGAGTATCGATCCCGGCACGGCCGCTGATTTCCCGGTTCATCGCATTTGGCTCGGCGCCAACAAGCCAGGCTTCGAAAACGTCGCGAATGCGGATCGATTGCCACCCAAGGGCGCGACGATTTTCTGCATCCCGATGAAAATCGGCAAAGGCACCGGCGGTCCGACCCGCATTTTCGCGGTGCTTCCGTGACGATGCGCCGCGGCGAAAATCAGGCTGCGATCAAAATCGCGCGCGGATGCCGAACGTCTACACTAAATGGGTTGATCGTGTTCGCAGAAGGTAGAAAACTACGGACTCGATAACAGGAACGTCCGCCTGGATGCGATCACATTCAGCTCATCTGTGCGGGCATGGAAACTGCTCATATTCGGAGGAGAAGCCTGTGCTAAATCGCGCAGCGTCGCTAACCAGGATCCTTTTCGTGGCAGCGGCAATTGTCACCGCCGTGGGATGTTCAGGGGAGCCGCTGTCGACGCGGGAAAAAGGCACCTTCCTTGGGACGGGCATTGGCGCTGCAACTGGCGCTATAATCGGAGCAGCGGTCGGCGCTCCGGGCGCGGGCGCAGCAATCGGAGCGGGCGTCGGCGCGCTTGGCGGATACGCTGTCGGCAACGAGATGCAGAATCGGGAAAAGCAGCAGGCGCAAACTCAGTCTCAGCTCAGTTCCCAGCAGCGTGAGATCCAGCAGCAGCAACAGCAGATTCAACAACTCAAATCGCAGCAGGAGACCCAATAGCCCGGAGTTAACGATCATGCTGAGACACAAAATTGTGACGGCATCCTTCGCGCTTGCCGCCGTGTTTGTGATCGCAGGATGCTCGGGCTCTCCGCTTTCGACGCGCGAGAAAGGCACGCTCGGCGGCGCGGGCCTCGGCGCGGCGACCGGCGCGATCATCGGCGCTGCGGTGGGCGCTCCCGGCGCGGGCGCGGCGATCGGCGCGGGCCTCGGCGGCGTCACCGGATTTGCAGTCGGCAACGAGATGCAGAATCGGGAACAGCAGCAGGCGCAAACTCAGTCTCAGCTCAGTTCCCAGCAGCGTGAGATCCAGCAGCAGCAACAGCAGATTCAACAACTCAAATCGCAGCAGGAAACCGAATAACACATTGACTCGTACTTTTAGTAAGAACGCAGGAGGCAGCATGTACACAACCAAAGGAATGATCGCGAGCATTGCGCTGGCGGCCGCTCTTTTCATTACAGGATGTTCAGGTCAGCCGCTCTCGACTCGTGAAAAAGGCACGCTCGGCGGCGCGGCTCTCGGCGCAGGCGCGGGCGCAATCGTCGGCGCGGCGGTCGGATCGCCCGGCGCAGGCGCGGCGATCGGCGCGGGCCTCGGCGGCGTGACGGGCTACGCAGTCGGCAGCTCGATGCAGAATACCGAGAACGCCAACGCGCAGACGCAGTCGCAGGTCCAGCAGCAGCAGCAGCAACTCGAGCAGCAGCGACAGCAGATTCAGCAGCTAAAGTCGCAGCAGGAGACCGAGTAACGGAATTTCGTATCCTTGGGAGGGGATTCTTTTATGCACAAATTCGATCGGATTATCGCAGCGATGGCGCTGGCGGGCGCCGTGATGATCGCCGGATGCTCCGGGACTCCGCTTTCAACGCGTGAAAAGGGCACTCTCGGCGGCGCGGCGATCGGCGCGGGCACTGGCGCGATCATCGGTGCGGCGGTCGGCTCTCCCGGCGCGGGCGCCGCGATCGGCGGTGCGCTCGGCGGCGTGACGGGCTACGCGGTCGGCAACTCGATGCAGAACCAGGAGAACGTCAACGCGCAAACTCAGACACAAGTGTCCGAGCAGCAGCGCGAGATCGAACGCCAGCGCCAGCAGATCCGGCAATTGAAGTCGCAGCAGGAAACCGAATAGTCGACGCTCGCGGCGATGGGCACAATTGGGGAGGCGCCGATCGCGGCGCCTCCTTTCTTTTCGCTCACGCCGGACGGCAAAGCTTGCACGGCCGAAGCCCCGCGTGCGACGCGCAGTCCGGATCGGCGAAGATCAGCATCCGCGACGGATTCGCGCGCTTCGCCGCCGAGCAATCCGGCCGGCAGAAAATGTGCGTCTGCGAATGCCCCAGCACAGCCTGCTGCGGCAATCTCAGATCGCGCCCGACTTTGAACCCTTCCGCGCGCAGCAACTTGATTTTATTGTCGACGCCGCCGCCGTAGTTGCCGATCGATCCGTCGGACTTCACCACCCGATGACACGGCACCACGATCGGAAGCGGATTCGACGCCATCGTGTTGCCGATCGCGCGCTGGCTGTCGGGCTTGCCCACCGCCGCGGCCAGGCCCTGGTACGTGATCACCGAACCGGCCGGCACCTTTTGTAACGCCGTCAGCGCGCGGCGCTGAAACTCGCTCTCGACCACGCTCAAATCCACGCGGCGTGACATCACGCTCGCATCGCCGTCGAAGTAGCGCTTGATCTCGGCGCCAATTCGCTCAGTGCTGGCTTGATTTTCGATCAGGTCGAAACGCTTGCGGAGCATCGCGAGCGGACGATCCGCGTCGCTGATGAACAAGTAATGAATAGTTGCCAAACCGCGATCGCTCTCCGCGATCAGCAGCTTGCCGAGCGGCGACGGCACCACGCCGACGCGCGCCGCGGGCCGCCGGATATCCTTCATCGCGCGCGCGATTCCGCGATGCGCCGTGCTGATCATGTCGTCGAGCGCGCGAGCGTCGATCGCCGGCGCCGATGCGGATTTGTTGGTTGCTTGATTAGTACTCATCCTCGTCACCCGTCGGTCTTCAGTTTTTTCAGTGCGAGATAGACGCTGGCGCGCGCACTATCCGCCGAGCAATCCAGCGCCGCGCCGATTTCCTCGTATGCGAGCCCCGCGAATTTTCGCATCACCAGCGCTTTGCCCTGATTGCCCGGCAATTTCGCGATCGCTCGCTTCAGGTGCAGGACGCCGTCCGGTCCGCCGCGCGCCTCGAACGACGCCAGCTCCGCGAACGCATCCGCGTCGGCCAGTTCGTCGTCGATCACGCGCTTGCGCCGTGTTTTGTCGCGCACGCGATTGCGGCAGAGATTCGACGCGATTCGAAAAATCCATGGCCGCAATCCGTCTTCCGACTGCAGCGTCGGATACGCCCGATACGCCCGCAGCCACGTCTCCTGGAACAGATCCAGCGCGTCGTCGCGATTGCCGGTCGAGCGCACCAGGAATCGCATAATCTCGCGCTCCATCGATCGCACCGCGTCGTCGAATGGCGGCGGAAGATTGAGCTTCTCGACAGCACCCATCACAATATCTATAACCCCAGGCAGTCGAGTTCGTGAATTCAGCGGCGCCGTTTATGTCGCGAAGGAGGATTCCAGGCAATGACCGCCAGCGCGTGGATTGCACTCTGGGCGATACTGTTCGTCTTAAGCCATCTAGTGATTTCGTCGAGCCGCGTGCGCCCGCGACTCGTCGCCGCCGTCGGCGAGCAGCCGTATCGCGGAATTTATTCGCTGATCGCATTCGGCACGCTGGGGCCGCTCATTTACGAATTCTCGTATCACAAGCACGCGGGCCCGATGCTCTGGTATTTTCGCGACAGCGCATCGATGCGCACGCTCACGTGGATCCTGATGTTCATCGCGCTGATTCTTTTTGCCGCGAGCCTGATCAACCCAAATCCTGGCGGCCTCGGCGCTCCGACCACCAACGTCGAGCCGCACGGCGTGCTCAAAATCACGCGTCATCCGGGCTTCGTCGCGTTTAGCCTGTTCGGCCTCGCGCATCTGCCGATGAACGGATGGGCCGGCGATGTGATTTTCTTCGGGATGTTTCCGGTGATTTCGATCGCCGGCGGACTCCATCAGGATCGCCGCAAGCTGCGCGAAATCGGCGACAGCTATCGCCAGTTCGTGGCGAAGACTTCGTTCATTCCGTTCGGCGCGCTCGCCACCGGCCGCCAACATTGGAATCGCGGCGATCTACCCTGGGTCGCGATCGCGATTGGCTTGGCACTCGGACTCGCGATCGTTTTCCTCCACCCGTTTATCTTCGGTGGCAATCCCGCCGCTTACTGATTTTCCGGAAACGCGCCGAGTCCGAACAGCAACGACGCATTCGCGATCACTTGCGCACCCATCGCCGCCACCTCGACCTTCCTCAGCTGCGCGAGCACTTCGAGCGTTCTCATCACATACGCCGGCTCGTTGCGCTGGCCGCGATACGGCTCCGGCGCAAGATACGGTGCGTCGGTCTCAACCATCACGCGATCGTCGGGAATCGTCGGCGCAGCGGCGCGAATCGCGCGCGCATTTTTGAACGTGAGAATCCCCGAAAACGAAATGTGGAACCCGAGCGCGACAAAATCTCGCGCAGCGTTCGTGTCGCCGGTGAAGCAATGAATCACGCCGCCGCGGCGCGGCATCCCGACCTCGCGCACGATCTCGACTATTCGCGCCTCCGCGTCGCGGCAATGAATCACGATCGGCAGTTCGAGTTCGGCCGCCAATTCCAGATGCCGCCGCAGCGACGCTTCCTGCGCTTCCGCCGGCGAGTGCATGTAATGAAAATCGAGTCCGCTCTCGCCGATCGCGACGATTGTTTTCGACGATGCGAGCTCTCGCAGCGCCGCGATTCGCTCACGTGTGCAGTCCTTCGCGTCGTGCGGATGCACTCCCACTGCCGCATACACGTTTGCGTGCCGCTCCGCGATCTCGACCGTCAGCCGATCGTTTTCGATTGCTCCGATCGCACCGACCGTGACGATCTGCGCGACGCCCGCCTCGTGAGCCCGCTCGATCGCCGCCTCCACGTCGCCGCAGAACTTCGCATCCGCAAGATGACAATGCGTATCGATCACGGTCGTCATTATTGAATCCGCGTTCTTCGATTGTGCCGATGTCTAAGCGCGCGCTTTCTTGTCGATTCGCGGGAATAGCGGCGTCGTCGCCTTCACGCGATGCCCGCGCGGGATGCCTTTTCCATACGGCGCGCGCGCCATCTGCTCATCGACATTCAGCAGCTCGAGAATTTTCTTCGACGTCGCCGGCATGAACGGCTCGAGCGTATCTGCGATCACGCGCAACCCTTCGACCAGGTTCGCCAATATCTGCGCGACGCGCGGCAGGCTCGACGATTCCTTCGCCAGCGTGAACGGCGAAGTCGCCACGATATACTTGTTCGCGACATCAAGCGCCTGCCAGATCGTTTCGAGCGCGCGATTGAACGCCAGCTCTTCGACTTGCGGCGCGACGCGCGCGCCGAGCGACGCGAACGTCCCGGCTAGCGCGGCATCTTGCGCGTCGCCACCCGCACCCGGCGTCGCCGTGATATCTCCGTTGAAATAGCGCGCCGCCATCGAAAGCACGCGGCTCGTCAAATTGCCGAGATCGTTGGCGAGGTCCGCGTTGAATCGATCGATCAACCGGTCTTCTGAAAAATCGCCGTCGAGTCCGTACACGAATTCGCGCAGCACGAAATAGCGCAGAACGTCCGCGCCGTACTTCTCAGCAAGTTCAACCGGGTCAATGATGTTGCCGGAACTTTTCGAGAACCGCTCGCCGCCATAATTCAAAAATCCATGAACGTTGAGATGCCGAAAGAGCGGCAGCCCCAGCGCGAGCAGCATCGCCGGCCAGTACACCGCGTGCGTCTTCAGGATGTCCTTGCCGATGAAATGCTCCGTCGCCGGAAGAATCTGTTTGAGCAATGCCTCATCGCCCGTTGGGGAGAGCGGACTTAGATACGCCCAGAATGCGTCATACCAGACGTAGGTGACGAAATTGGCATCGAACGGCAGGTCGATTCCCCAGTCCAGGCGCGCTTTCGGCCGCGAGATACTGAGATCGCTCAGCGGCTCGTCGAGCATCCTGAGCGCCTCGTTGCGATAGCGGTCCGGCCGGATGAAGTCCGCATTCTGCTCGATGTGCGCACGAATGGCTTCGCGATACTTTTCGAGCTTGAGAAAATAGTTGCCCTCTTTGACCAGTTCGACTGGCCGATTGTGCGCAGGACAAATCTTCCCGTCGATAAGTTCCTTCTCGGTGTAGAAGCGCTCGCAGCCGACGCAGTAGAGCCCTTCGTAATCCTTGAAGTAGATGTCGCCGCGCTCATATGTGCGCCGCAGCATCTCCTGTACGAACGTCTCATGCGCCGGATCCGTCGTCCGCACGAAATAGTCGTACTCGATCGAAAGCTTGGCGTCGGCGTCGCGAAACAACGAACTGATCTTGTCGGCAAACGCCTTCGGGCTGAGGTTCTGCGCCGCCGCCGCGTCGCGATTTTTCTGCCCGTGCTCGTCGGTGCCGGTGACGAACGTCACATTCGCGCGGCCCAGCTTTCGCTTTTGATATCGGGCGAAAGTATCCGTCGCGAGGAACTCCCACGCGTGCCCGATATGCGGCGGTCCATTGCTGTAGAAAATCGCCGTGGTGATATGGATGCGGTCGGCCATCTGATTTACGAGGATAGCGGGCCGTTGCGATTCAGGCGAACTACTGCGGACGCGACGTCACCAGATCTTCGAGCGTCGCCTCGATCACGCCGCCGTCTTCTTCGCGCTGGATCAACACCGTCTGCTTGAGAATGTTCTGCCGGATGACTTTGCCGTCGCCCTTGACGCATTGCACGCGTTTGCCGAGGTTCGGCAGCGCGCGTTTCAGTTCGACGTAAGTCGCATACTCATAGCGCAGGCAGCATTTGAGGCGTCCGCACATCCCCGCGAGCCGCGACGGATTCAGCGCGAGCCCCTGGTCGCGCGCCATCTTGACCGTGACCGCTTCGAAATCGCGGAGCCACGACGAGCAGCAAAGCTCCCGCCCGCACGGCCCGAGCCCGCCGGTCACCTTGGTTTCATCGCGCGCGCCGATCTGTTTCATCTCGACTCGCACCCGCAGCGCGTTGGCGAGGTCGCGCACCAGGTCGCGAAAATCGACGCGTCCTTCCGCGACGAAATAGAAAACCGCCTTGCGCCCGTCGAATGTATAGTCGGCATTTACCAGTTTCATCTGCAGCCGCCGTTCGCGAATCCGCTCGACGCACAGCCGCCGCGCGCGCGCCTCCCGCGCGATATTTTCCTGCTCGGCGCCATAGTCGCTGTCGGTGGCGGCGCGGATAATCGGACGCATCGACGACAGGTCGAGCGTCTGCGCCGGTTCGTGCGGCTCGATTTCGATCGTGCCGATTCTGACGCCCGCCTCGGTATCCACCAGCACGCGATCGCCGCGCTGCAAGCGCTCTTCGCCCGCGAGAAAATTGCACAGATGCCCGGTTTGCTGCAGGCTCACCGCGACGATTTTCGGCAGCGTTTGCCCGCCTTCAAATGGATCGATTTGCGCCACTATTCACCCCGCATCGCCTCTCCGGCGAGCGTCCACCAATTCTCGGCTTGCAAGCGCGAATTCGCCATCTCGTCCACCGCCTGCGCGGCGCGCACCGCGGCGTCGATACATTTGACCACCGCTTCGACTTCGATACCGTCCGCCAGCTCCTTCATTTTTTTCGCTGATTCGGAGGAAAATGCCGCGAATTCGGACTTGAGCAGCTTGTAGCATAGAATATCTTCTAGCAGTCTGGCGAGTAGCTCGAAGTTGTCGGCGGCCTCGTCGCGATTGCCGAAAAATCCCTGCGCGATCGCGCTCGCCTTCGCAAAATCGATCGACTTCGCATTGCTGAGCGCGCCAAGCAGTTCCTTGACCGGCGGCTCGACGCCCGCCGCCAGCGCGATCGCGCGCTTCGCACTGCCGCGCGCGAGCCGTGCCAGCGCACCCGCCCTTGTCTTGTCCGCAATTCCGCGCGCCACGAGTATCGCTTCGATATCCGCCACCCCGAGCGCCGGAAAGCGCACCGGCCGCATCCGCGATCGCACCGTATCGAGCAGCGCACGTTCGCTCGACGTGACGAGAAAAATGATCGCGTGCCCGGGCGGTTCCTCGAGCGTTTTTAGCAACGCGTTCTGCGCCGGGATATTCAGCGTTTCGGCGTCGTCGATAATCGCGATGCGCCTTTCCGCTCGCGACGGCCGGATACCCAGCTCGACGATCAGCTCGCGCACCTGCTCGATCAGCACGTCCACCCGATTCGGCGGACGCGTCACGTAGCTGAAATCAGGATGCACCCCGGTCGCCATCTGCACGCACGCCGAACAGCATTCGCAGCGTTGCGCTTCCGCGTCCGCCGCGCGCGTGCGCGTACGTTCAGTTTGCGGCGACTCGCGCACGGGACATCGCTCGGGCGTGCAGCAGAAATTCTCGCCCGGCGATCGTTCGCACATCACGCTATGCGCAATTCCAGTCGCGACCAGCGCCTTGCCGACCCCGCGCGGCCCGGAAAAGAGGTATGCGTGCGACGGCCGGCTGCGCAGCTCCGCCAGCAGATTCTCCGCGATCCCGCGATGAGCGCGCAGTCCGTTCAGGGGCATAGTCGTTTGATCAAGTCATCGACCGCGCGCCGGATTTCCGCGCTGACAATTTCGATTGGGCGATCGGCGTCGAGCACAATCACTCGCTCCGGCTCTGCTTTCGCGATCGCGAGAAATCCGTCGCGCACCTTGCGATGAAATTCCGCCCGCTCGCCCTCGAATCGATCCGAGCCGCGGCCCGTCCCGCGCGCGCGAGCACGCGTGCGTTCGAGTCCCTTCTCGACCTGCAGGTCGAGCACGATCGTCAAGTCGGGCGTCATTCCATCGCTCGCGAGCCGGTTCAGTTCGCCGAGCAATTTAAGGTCGAAGCCGCGCCCGTATCCTTGATACGCCGTGGTTGAATCCGAGTATCGATCCGAGATTACGATCTCGCCGCGCGCGATCGCGGGGCGCAATTTTTCGCGCACGTGCTGCGCCCGATCCGCCAGCACCAGCAGCAGTTCCGCCGCGACGTCGAGCGACACCGCCGGATCGAGAAAGATCGCGCGGATCGTTTCACCCGCTCGGGTTCCGCCCGGTTCATGCGTGACGGTAACTCGCCGGCCGGTTTGCCGCAGCATGTCGCCGAGGATTGCGGCCTGCGTCGTCTTGCCCGATCCCTCGACCCCTTCGAGCGTGATGAAAAGTCCCTTCGCCATCAGCCGCGAAGATACCAATGCGTGAGCTGCGTCTGGAACAGCGTGAAAATTCCCGCCGCCAGCGCGAGGAATGGACCGAATGGAACTTCGGTGCGAAGAATCGAAACGTCGGCCTGCTGCGGCTCGTTGGCCGGATCCGCGGGCGGCGTCGGCGTTTCCGCACCCGTAACCGCCGCCGCGATCCCGCCAATCGCACCGAGCATCGAGCCGAAAAACAGCGTGAAGAAAACGCCCACCCAGCCGATAAATCCGCCCACCATCGCGAGCAGCCACACGTCGCCCATGCCGACGCCCTCTTGCCCGCGCACCAGTTGATAGAAGTAGCCGGTCAGATACAGGACGCCGCCGCCCATGAGGATTCCGAGCACGGAATTTTTCCAGCCGATTTCGGGCATCAGCAGCGATGCCGCGAGAAATCCGATGATAGTTCCCGGCCACGTGATCAGGTTCGGAATCAGCCGCCAGTCGTAATCGATGACCGCGACGATCCACAGCGCCGCGCAGAATGCGAAGCGCGCAATCGCGCTCGGCAGCGGAAACGACAGAAATAAGAATAGTGCGGTGACCGCGAGCCCCGCTTCTGACAGAAAATGCCGGAACGGAATCGCGCCGCCGCACATCACGCATCGTCCGCGCAGCCCGATATACGCGAGAATCGGGATGTTCGCCCACAACGGCAGCGTGCGCTCGCAGCTCTCGCAAAACGAGCGCGGCGCGACGATCGACAAATCGCGCGGCATCCGCCACGCCACCACGTTGACGAAACTGCCGACGCTCGCGCCAATCAGGAACGCCATTGCGCCGCCGATTCCGGTCGGCAAATCCAGCACCATCGTCTCACCGCCTCCGCGCTTTCATCTACGCGCCGCCTCGATCGTACACGATCGCCTAATCCTTCGCTGCGCACAGATCGATCGCCAAATCGTAGGTCGTCCTGATTCCGCGATTCAGATTCTCGACCGAGAGCCGTTCATCGTCCCCGTGCACGCGCGCTATCTCGCCCGACGCAAGAATCGTCGGCACGAATCCGTACGACGGCACTCCGCGCTCGCGCAGGAACCGCGAATCCGTCCCGCCGGTCGTCATCCACGGCACCACGAGCGCGCCCTTGAAATTCTTCTCGACCGCCCGCTTGATCGCGTCCCACGCCTCGCCCGAGCTCGGCGACGGCGGCGCCTCATCCGGATGCTGCAAATAGTCGATCGTGAACCGCTCATCGCCGAGCAAATCGCGCATCCGCTTCAGAAACGCGTCCGCGTCGGTGCCCGGCAGCAGCCGGCAATCGAGACTCGCCTCCGCCACCGTCGGCACGACATTCACCTTGACGCCCGCGTTCAGCATCGTCAGCGAAATCGTATCGCGCAGCAGCGCCTGGATATTATACGGACTCAGCACGCCCGCAATCGCGAGCTTGTTCATTTCGGACAACTCGAGATGCGACAGTTCGAACGACGCCGGGAACGGCTCGAGCGGCGCGATCGTATCCATCGCTTGCGCGATGATCGGCGTGATTCGAATCGGCGGCTGATTCTCGAGCAGCCGATGCAACGCGTTGACCAGGACCAGGTTCGGATTGTCGGGCTTCGGCACCGAGCCGTGGCCGCCCTTCCCGCGCAGCGTCAGATGCAGCCACATCACGCGCTTCTCCGACACCGCGATCTGAAACGACGTGCCCCGGAGCCCGAGCCAATCAGGCGCGCCGCCGCCGCCTTCGTTGAACGCGAACGCCGGATCGATTGCGTCCCAATGGGTTTTCACCATCCACTCGGCGCCGTTCGCGCCGCCCGCTTCCTCGTCCGGATTCACCATCAACTCGATTCCGCGCCGCAGCGGAACGTTGCCGCGCTTGAGCGCGATCATCGTCATCAGCGCCATGATCCCATGCGCCTTGTCGTCGATCGCGCCCCGCGCCCAGACGTAACCGTCGCTAAGATCCGCGCCGAATGGCGGATGCGTCCAGTTGGCGCCGACCGCCGGCACCACGTCGGCGTGCGACATCAGCAGCATGGGTTTTACGCCCGCCGGCCCCGGAATTTTCGCCACCAGAGACACCATGCCCGGCTTGCTTTCGAAGGTCTCCGTCGCGATTCCTTCATGGTCGAGCAGCTTTTTCAGATAGTCGATCGCCACCGCGGTGTTGCTCGGCGGATTGGTCGTATCGAACTTCGCGAAGTCGCGAAAATATCCCAGCGCTTCGGAATTGAGCTTGTCCCAATCGATCGGCGCCGTCGTTTCAGCTTGGCCCGCAGTCGAAATCGCAATTGCCAGCGCCGCCGCCGCGAACACGATCCCGCCGAATCGAAAACGCAATACTAAATTAACTAAACTACGCATTCGATTTCTAATACTCACATCGATTCGAGCCGGATAGTCAAATCGCTCCGCCGAAATAGTCAGACCTGGCATTTCGGACAATAGAAACTCGCGCGCTGCCCAACTACTACATTCTTGATCGGGGTCGAGCATGCATAGCACGGCTCGTTCTCGCGGCCGTACACCCGAAGCTGCTCCGCGAAGCGTCCCGGCTGCCCGCGCGAATCGCGATAGCTCCGAAACGTAGTGCCGCGGCTGCCGATCGCCGCGCGCAGGATCACCGGCACTGCGCCCGCGATCTTTTCGATTTCCTTGCGCGTCACCCGCCCCGCGCGCCGCGTCGGCCGCACTCCCGCGCGATACAAAATTTCCGACGCATAGATATTTCCAATCCCGGCGATGATCTTCTGATCCATGATCAGATTCTTGATCGCGACCTGCTTGCCGCGCGCCTTCCCTGCCAGGTAATCGGCGTTGAAGTCGCGCGACAACGGCTCGGGCCCAAGTCCCTTCAACTCCGGCGAATTCTCCAGCGCCGCGCGCGCGACCAGTCGCATCATGCCGAAACGCCGCGGATCGTTGTAAACCAGGCGCGACGAATCGTCGAGCGCAAATTCAACGTGATCGTGTTTGGGATCGAACTCCGCATCGCTGAAATCTTCCCCGCGATGGATCAAGCTGCCGCTCATCCCGAGATGCACCAGCATCACGTGGTCGCCGTCGAGCTCGATAATCAGATATTTCGCGCGCCGCGACAGCTTGATGATTTGCCGTCCTGCGACCGCGGCCGCAAAGTCCGCGACGATTCGCCTTCTCAGCCGCGCCTCTCCGATTCGCGCGCTGACAATCGTTCTGCCGACCGCCGATCGCGCCAATATTTGCCGCAGCGATTCGACTTCAGGTAGTTCCGGCATCTCGGTTTTTCAGACTTTGATTTTTGAAAGACTCACGCGCCCTGAATCAGGAACCTACTGCGTAGTTCACTTCCTAGCGCCCTCGCAAGCCTGACGAAATCGCCGACACCGAGCGTTTCCGCCCGCGCATCCGGCTTGATTCCCGCGGCTCCAAGCGCAGACGCGATCTTCTCTGCGTCCAGTGCAAGCCCGTGTGCGAGTGAATTGCGGATCGTTTTGCGCGGCGCCGAAAAGGACGCGCGCACCACGCTCAGCACCGCCTGCTCCTCATCCGCCGCGAACAGTTTCGATTCAGCTCGACGAGGCCTGAAGCGCAGCACTTCGGCGTTCACCTTCGGCCGCGGATGAAAGCTGCCCGCCGCGACGACAAAGTGAAGGTCGATCTCCCAATACATCGCGGTGTACACGCTGAGCGCCGAATATTGATCGTCGCCCGCGCGCGCGCGAATCCGCGCCGCAACCTCGCGCTGGAACATCAGCACCATCCGCGAAATCCGATTCGAAGTCTCCGACAGCCGGCGCAGAATCGCCGCTGCTACGTTGAACGGTAGATTGCCGATCACCTTGGTCATCGGCGTTGCGAAAATTTCCGCGGCGTCAGCTTCGAGGAAATCAGCGTTGATCACGCGCACGCTGCCGTCGCCGGCAAACTTGTCTCGCAGCCGCGATGCGAGCCGCGCATCGAGTTCGATCAATGTGAGCTGGCGATGCGGCCTCGCGGCGATCCTCTCCGTAAGGATTCCGAGCCCGGGCCCAATTTCGATTACGTCGTCGCTTGCTTCGAGTTCCGCCGCCGCGACGATTCGCTCCGCCACCGCCGCGCTCGTCAGAAAATTCTGTCCGCGCGATTTCGACGGGCGCACGCCTGCGGCTTCCAGCGCCGGCCTTGGACGCGATGACGATTCGCTCGCTGCCATCCGATACCTCGCCCGCTTCTTTGCGGGAGAGGTCGGCAGCGGCGAACAGCCGATGCCGGGTGAGGGTGCATCCGTCGCCTCGAGGCGCGATTTTTTCACCGTCGTCATCGAGGCCCTTTCACAGCGCCAGGTTCGCCTCCGCGTCGATCGTCAGCGCGTCGCGCTCGCCGCGCATCAATCGATAGCTCCCCGCGAGCGCGATCATCGCCGCGTTGTCGGTGCAATATTTGAGCGCCGGCGCCACCAGCCGGCGGCCATCGGCGGACGCCGCCGCCGCCAGCTTTTCGCGCAGTCTCGAGTTGGCCGCGACTCCGCCCGTCAGCGCGATCGTGTCCGCGCCTAGCTCGCGCGCCGCCGCGATCGCCGGCTTCACCAGCATATCGACCACCGCCTCCTGAAAGCTCGCCGCGAGATCACAGGCTTGCTCCGCGCGGCCATTCTCCGTCGCGAGCAGTGTCGCGACCGCCGTCTTCACTCCGCTGAAACTGAAATCGAGCGGCGCGCCTTTGACGTGCGCGCGCGGGATTCGCACCCGCTTCCGATTGCCCGTGCGCGACATCTCGTCTATCGCGCGCCCGCCGGGATACCCCAGCCCCATCAGCTTCGCGACCTTGTCGAATGCCTCGCCCGCGGCGTCGTCGCGCGTTCGGCCGAGCCGACGGTATCGTCCGAAATCTTCGACCGCGAACAGCGCCGTATGCCCGCCCGAAACGACCAGCGCGAGATACGGCATCGCAATTCGATTCTCGAGTAGCGGCGCGAGCAGATGCCCCTCGATATGATTCACGCCGACCAGCGGGATTCCACTGCCTTGCGCCAGCCCCTTCGCGCACATCAGCCCGACCAGCAGCGAGCCGACCAACCCGGGCCCGCGCGTCACTGCGATTCCACCGACGTCGCCGAGTGAGCATCGCGCAGTCGCGAGCGCGCGTTCGATCACCGGCATGATCGTGATCACGTGATTGCGCGACGCGAGTTCCGGCACGATTCCGCCGTACGCTCGATGAATATCGTCCTGGTTCACGACCGTGCTCGCGCGAACTTCCGCGACGCCCGCTTCGACCGTCTCGATCACCGCCGCCGCGGCGTCGTCGCATGATGATTCAATCCCGAGTATCAGCATCGTTCGTCAGCTCGTGCGATCGTTGCCCGCAGAGCCTCAACATATCGGGCGGGAGCGCGTCCCGAAATGTTCAGTCATTGCCGGGGCTCGGGAGCGGTGGCGGCGCCGCAGGAGGCGGCGGCAAGCTCGGCGGTGGCGGAATCTCCGATCCGGTCGGCGGCGGTTGCGCAACGTCGGTTTCCGGCGACCCACCGGGCGCAGACGGTACGTAGGCCGAGAGCCGCGTGAAGCCGACTCGAGCCGTCAGATTGCCGGGCGTCGCCGCGAGCGCCTTTTGATACGCCGCCGCCGCCTCGAGCTGTTTGCCCGATTCCTCGTAGCTCAGCCCCTCGAACGCGTACGTCTCGCCGAGCCACGCCGGACTTTTGCGGACGCCGGTTTCCGCGCGCTTAAAAAACGTGATCGCCTGCGCGTAGTCTTTTTTCGCGGCGTACGCGCGCCCCAGGTAAAAGTATGCGTACGAATTGCTCGGATCGATCGAAACCGCGTACGCGAGATCGCGAATCGCATCATCGACGTGACCTTCGCCGATTTCGACGCGCGCCTTCTCGGTGATTCGGAGCGATGCCGCCAGCGCGGGATTCGGCGCTTTTTCGATCATCAGCTTAAGCGACGAATCGCTCACCGCGCGCGTCGGCATCAGCGAGCCGATATCCATCGCGGGCGGGACGTCGGTGGCTTCAGCAGCCGGCTGGGATTCCGCTCCCGCCGTATCGCCCGCGCCCGGCGACGGCGTTCCAGCCGGAACATTCGTGCCTTCGGTCGATGCGGCTGTGGGCGCACTCGGCGCGCCAATGCTGCCGGCTGCTCCGGGCGTGGACGACGCGCCCGGCGTCGATACCGACGCTTTCGTCGTCGCCCATCCCTGTGGATTAGGATTCTCCTCGGCTCCCGCCGCACCCGTCGCGCCAGGCGTTTGCACCGCAGCCGGACTCGGCGGCGCCAAGTCCTGGCTGCCGATCGATTCCTCTTCGAGCGCGACGATCACGCGCCCCAAATTTTCTGAATTCGATGATTCGACTCGGCCGCGCGCGCCAAATGCGACGCCGCCGATCGCCAACAGGCAAACTCCACAGGCGAGCGCGCCTGGCCGTATCAATTGATACATCAATCGTTCGGATCGGCAGCCAGATCAGGCGCCTCGGGAATCGAGTGATCGGACGCCCGGACCGCCGCCGCGCTCCCATGATAAAGGCAGTCCTGCGTTGGCGCCATCTCTTCCGGAAAAACTCCCATCATTGTTACGGGGGAGTCCGGTGTTGCCTTGCAACCTGTCGTGGGATCGACTTTCACTTCGACGATTCCCGGCGGCGGTGTGAAATCGAGCGCTGGCCGTGACGCCGTCGCCGCTTTCATGAACGCGGTCCACGCCGGCAACGACGCCTGCGCACCCGTCAGTCCCAGGTCCTCTTTCTGATCGAATCCAGTCCACACCACCGTCAGCAGATTCGGCGTAAAGCCCGCGAACCACGCGTCCTTCGCATCGTTGGTGGTGCCGGTCTTGCCCGCCGCCGGCCGCTTGAACCCCATCGTGCGCGCGCCCGCGCCGGTGCCGTGATTGATCACGAACTCCAGCATGAACTGCATCATGTATGCGAGCTGCGGCGAGATTACCTGCTCCGCCTTCAAGTCGTGGCCCTCGATCACTTTGCCGCTCTCATCCACCACCGCGGTGACCGCGTAGGGCTGAATTCCCATCCCGTTGTTCGCGATCACCGCGTACGCGCGCGCTATCTGCATCGGTGAGACTTCGATTCCGCCGAGCACGATCGACGGATACTCCGGCAAATCGCCGAAGCCCAGCTTCGACGCCATCGCGCGCACGCGATCGAGTCCCACGCCATTGGCGAGGCGCGCGGTCGCCGAGTTGAGCGATTCGCCGAGTGCGAACTCGAGCGTGACGTGGCCGAAGAAGCGGTCGTGATAATTGTTCGGCGTCCAGCTCATATCGCCGTATTGCCACGTGAACGGCGCGTCCTCGATATACGTCGTGGGCAGAAATTTCTCCGCGCCGCCGTCGAGCGTTTCCGAAAACGCTGCGAGATACGTGACCGGCTTGAACACCGACCCGGGCTGCCGCCTCGATTGGCTCACTCGATTGAACTGGCTCGCGCGATAATCGCGTCCGCCCACCATCGCGCGGATTCGCCCGCTCTGCGGCTCCAGCGCCACCAGGCACGACTCGAGCCGCTGCGTGGCCTCGCGCCGCAGCAGCTTCGGATGCTTTTGCTCCAGCTCGGCCAGATTCTGCACGATCGCCTTCTCGCCGAGCTTCTCCATGTGCACGTCGAGCGACGTGAAAATTCTCAGCCCCTCGCCATTCAGCACCTGCGGCGGATACCGCTCGGCGAGTTCTTTCTTCACGTAATCGACGAAATACGGCGCATCGCTGCTCTCCGAATAAACTTCGCGCGCGTGCAGCGGCTCGGCTAGCGCGACGTCATAGGCCGCCTTGCTGATGTACCCGTCCTGCAGCATGGCGCCGAGCACTCCGTCGCGCCGCGCGCGCGCCACCTCAGGATGCCGCAATGGATTGATCCGGTTCGGCGAGCTGATCATGCCCGCAATCGTCGCCATCTCCGCGATCGTCAAATCGCGCGGATCCTTCGAGAAGTAGTACTCCGAGGCCTCCCACACGCCGTAGATTCCTTCTTGCCCGCGCTGCCCGAGATAAATGTCGTTGATGTAATTTTCGAGGATCTCATCCTTCGAGTAGCTGCGCTCCGCGATGTACGCCATCAGCGCTTCTTTTATCTTGCGGTTGTAGCTGCGCTCGCGCGTGAGAAAAAAGTTCTTCATCAACTGCTGCGTCAGCGTCGATCCGCCCTGCCGCACCTGATGCGTCGTCAGATCGATCCACGCGGCTTTGATGGTGCGAATCAGATCGATCCCATGATGCTCGTAAAAGCGATGGTCCTCCGCGGCCAGGATCGCATCGATCAGCAGTGGCGGAATCTGCCCCAGCCGCACCAGCCGGCGCTGCTCCCACGAGCCCTCGAAAATCCCGCTGATTAGCTCCGGCTCCAACTCGAACGAGTACACCGGCTGATGAGTCGCGACGTCGGTGATCGAGTCGATCGCATCGCCCTTGAGCGTTATATCGATCAGCTCGCCGGAGAAACTGCGATACGGATAGGCAAAATTATGCAGGAAAATTTCGAGCTTGCCACCCGTTTTGTCGTAGCTGAATTCGCCCCGGGTATTAACCTTGCCGGGCTCACTCGGATGATAGTTAAGGCGCGCGAGGCGCTCCAAAAATCCCAGGTCGTTCAGATTCTGGCCCGGATAAACCACCACCGAGTCCGAATAAATTCGCGACGGGATGTTCCAGCGCTTGCCCGAAAAACGCGTGACGACTTCGTTCTGGAGCTGATTGTAGTAGCTGGAAAATAGCCACAGGCTCGGCGGCGCCGCGAACAGGATGATCGCGGCCACCCCGAGCAGCACGAATTTGAACAATCGTTTGAAGGACATCACCGGTGATGCGAGCAAGGCGGCGATAGCCGCGCCCATTGACTATAGGTTGATCACACTTCCGGCTTGAGAGCTACGTAAAGCGTATTGTCTCCGCGTTTGACCAGCAGCAAAACGATCTTGCTCTTCCCGCCACTCTTGAGCGCCCCCTGGTATGAATCGACGCTCTTCACCGTCTCGCGATTCACCTCCAGGATGACATCGCGCGCGCGCAACCCCGCTTGATCGGCGCGGCTCCCCGGCTGCACCGACGAAATCACCACCCCTGCCTTCTGCTCGATCCCGAGCTCGCGCGCCAGGTCCGGACTCAGGTCCTTCACGCGGAGTCCGAACTGCGACGGCGCACCGATATCCGGCTTCGGCTTGTTCGCCGCCTCGATCACTTGCGCCTCTTTCGATTCGGTGATCGTTACCGGCAGCTCGATCGTCTGCTTGTCGCGAACTACTTTCAGCACTCCCCTATGCCCCAGCGGCGTGCGCCCGACCACCAGCGGCAATTCGCGCGAGTCGTTAATCGGCTGGTTGTCGAACGACACGATCACGTCGCCTTGCTTGACCCCCGCCAGCTTCGCCGGCCCGTCTTTCAGCACCTCCGCCACCAGCGCGCCGCGCGTATCTTCCAAGCCGAGCGATTCCGCCAGCTCCGGCGTCATCCGCTGGATCAACACGCCGAGCCATCCGCGCGTGACCTTGCCCGAGTTCTTGAGCTGCGGCAGTTCCTCTTTCACCATGTTGACCGGAATCGCGAATCCGATCCCCATGCTGCGGCCGGTCTCCGTGTAGATTGCCGAATTGACGCCGACCACCTGCCCGCGCTGATCGATCAGCGGCCCGCCCGAGTTGCCCGGATTGATCGACGCGTCGGTCTGGATGAAATCGTCGAAATTGCCGGGGATGAACCGTCCCTTCGCGCTTACGATTCCCACCGTCACCGAATGGTCGAAGCCAAACGGATTGCCGATCGCCATCACCCATTCGCCCACCCGGAGCCCGTCGGAATTGCCGAGCGGCGCAACCGGCAGCTCGCGCTTGGCCTCGATCTTCAGCAGCGCCACGTCGCTCTTCGCATCGTGCCCGATCACCTTCGCGGTATAATTGCGGCCATCCTGCGTCGTCACCGTAACCTTGCCCGGATTCTCGACCACGTGCTCGTTGGTCAGCACGTAACCGTCCTTGCTGATGATGAAACCCGAGCCGAGGCTGCGCGATCGATTGCTGCCGCCGCCGAAATCCTCGAGCGGCTTGCCCTTGCGGCGCGGACCCGGAAGCGGCTCCTCTCCCTCCGCCGAGCGCTCAGGCTCCTCGGTCGAAATATTTACCACGGCGGGACTCAGCTTCGCGGCGAGCTCGACGAAGTCCGGCATCGTCTGCACCTTGGCGACGCGACCCGGATCGGCCAGCTCAGTCCAGATACGTTCGGCTGGTGCTTCGCTCGCAACTATAACGGTCGGAGCCGCCGCCATCAGGGTCAGCGACACAACGCCCGCAATGGCGGCTGATCGAAAAAATTTGTACGGCATTCGAAAGATCGCGGCAGTGCGCCTAATGGGCCGACTGTCTCGCCAGTTCAACGTATTTCATTCGCAAATCAAATAGAACCGCGTCGATTAAACTCTGCTCGGTCGCATCCAGATTGCCGCGAGTCTTGTCGCGCAACATCCCGATTATATCGATCAATTGCTGCGCCGCCTGCAAATCGCGCCGCGGCTGCCCGCTCGCAGGATCGGGCAACTCGCCGAGCGCCCCGAGCGCCTCCGACGAGAGCCCCACCAAAAACGTCGCAAACGTGATCTCCGGCTCCGGCGATTGATTCCGGCTCGGTTGCGGATTCGCCGCGGCTGCGCCCGCGCCTGCATCGATGTGCTCGCCCGCGTGCGACCCAGCCTCCGCGCCGATTATCGTCGCCGGCTTTTCCGCCGCGGGTTTTTCCGGCACATCTTCGGCTTCGGACTTGGCCTCGCCCTCGGCCGAAAATCGACGCCGATCCTGGACCTTGAAACCGCGCTCCTTTTCGTCCTCTTCCTTCATCGCGTTACCATCGCGCGCTCGCGATCAGGCCTCGCCGTGCGACGCCATCTGCTCGAGCCGGTGAATTCTCTCGTCAATCGGTGGATGAGTTGAGAACAGGCGCGCGATTCCCGCCGCGCTCAGCGGATTCACGATAAACAGATGCGCCGTCGCCGGACTCGCGTCGAGCGGCATCCGCTCGTTCGCCGCCTCGAGCTTGCGGAGCGCACTCGCCAGATAGAGCGGGTTGTGCGTCAGCTTCGCGCCGCTCGCGTCGGCCTGGTATTCGCGCGTCCGCGAAATCGCCATCTGGATCAGCGACGCCGCAATTGGCGCGAGAATCCCCGCGATCAGCAGGCCGCCGATTCCGCCCCGCTCGTCGTCCTCGCGGCTCCCCATCCCGAAGAACGCGCCCCAGCGAATCATCGTGCCGACCATCATGATCGCGCCCGCCAGCGTCGCCGCTATCGAACTGGTCAGGATGTCGCGATTCAGCACGTGCGACAGCTCGTGCCCAATCACGCCCTTCAATTCTTCGCGATCGCAGATGCGCATGATGCCCCGCGTCACGGCCACGGCCGCATGATGCGGATTGCGCCCGGTCGCGAATGCGTTGGGCGTGTCCGAATCGATCATGTACAGGCGCGGCATCGGAATCGACGCCGAATGCGCCAGCTCGTTGACGACCGAATACAACTCCGGCGCCGATTGCGCGTCGAGTTCCTGCGCCCCGTAAGCGCGCAGCACAATCTTGTCGGAAAACCAGTAGCTGACGAAGTTCATCACGGCCGCGAGCACGAACGCGATCTCGAGGCCGCCCCGCCCGCCGAGCAGTCCGCCGATTACCATCAGCAGCCCCGTCATCGCGCCGAGCAGCAGAGTTGTTTTGAAGAGGCTCGACATTTCACCTTCCTGGCACGAGTAAATCGTTCGCGCTTCGGCTACTTGCGGCTCGACGAACGGAAACTCGACCGTATTTTGAAGCTACGCCACGCGATTTTTACAGTCAACGCGCCCCCCCCCGAAACCGCCCGATTCTTGGGCGAATCTCTTACCTGCAGAGCCCGCCCATTCCTTCATCTTGAGCTGACCGCCAATTCCGTCATCTTGAGCGCAGGCTCCCTCCTATACCTCGCCCGCTTCGTTGCAGGAAAGGTCGCCGAAACCGAACACAGTGAGGGATCGGCGGGTGAGGGTGCAGGATCGTCTTGGGCCGCGCGATGCGCTGCTGAAGAATCCCCGCTCTTTATCTCTTCAATTCCCGTAATCTGCCTGCAATCATCTGCGGTTCCAAATCTTTCGGTCACGCGACCGCGCACGTTCGCATCACCGCCGCTTCGACTTCATTCACCGCGATCGATTCGATCGGCTCGCCTCGGATAATCTCCACGCATCCGAGCGGCCGCCATCGCGCCGGATCGGTCGGGCCGAACAGCACGACTCCGCGAGCGCCCGCTGTCGCCGCCAGATGCGATACGCCCGAATCATTGCCGACGAAGCACGCCGCGATCTTTGCGATCGCCGCCACCGTGCCCAACTCGGCATTCTCGATCGCCGGCAATCCCGCCTCGTGAAAGATCTCGCTCAGATTTTCTTCGGCCGGCCCCAACACGACGACCGCTCGCGCATCGATTTCGCCGCTCAGCTTGCGCGCGAGTTGGACGAAATTTTCCGCCGGCCAATTTTTCTTTTGACTGCCGCTGCCAGGAAATATCGCGATCGTCTTCGATGCGTCGCATCCGGCCGATTCGAGCGCCGCTTTCGCCTCGGCGATGTCCTCCTGACTCGGCTCGAGCAGGTTGGTCGCGTCGAGAAATTCGTCTGATTCCTCAATGTCCCGCAGATACGCCGCCGCGATATGTCCCTCGCCGACGGGCCGAAATCGATGAAACGACACCGTGCCGTCGGTACTCGACGCGAGCGCCGCCCGAAATCGCGCGTCATCGAACGCAAAGAACGAATAGATTCTGCCGAACCGGCCGAAAAATTCGCGCGACGCCGATCCTTCACTGCCCGATTCGTGGAACAGCGCCGTCACTTCGCGCCGATCGATCGAATGCCCTCGCGCGACGACGCTGTGCCCCTGTGCGAGCCGCGCCAACTCGCCGCGCGCCATCAGCTCGATCGAGACTCCCCGATTTTGCCGTGCGATCGCCGCTATCGCCGGCATCGCCAGCATCAGATCGCCGAGCGCACCCGGAAAAACCACCAGCATCCGCCGCTCGGCAGTATCGCAACCGCTCACATCCAAAATGTATCATTTCGCGCGCCGCGACATTCGCCAACTGCCATCTTTTCCGGATAGAATCCTCGCCATGCCAATCAGCGTCGCCCACTCGGCCCTCGAGCTTATCGGCAACACGCCAGTCGTCCGCCTGAATCGGCTTCCCGGCGCGAACGACGCCGAGGTCTGGGCCAAACTCGAAAATTTCAACCCCGGCGGCAGCGTCAAGGACCGCATCTGCGTCGCGATGATCGACGCGGCCGAAAAGGCCGGCCGCATCAAGCCGGGCGATACGATCGTCGAGCCGACTTCCGGCAACACCGGCATCGGCCTCGCGCTGGTCTCCGCCGTCAAGGGTTACAAGCTGATCCTCACGATGCCCGATACGATGAGCGAGGAGCGCCGCTCGCTGCTGGTCGCGTATGGCGCGCAACTCGTGCTCACGCCCGATACCCGCGGGATGCACGGTGCGATCGCCAAGGCCGAAGAACTATGCCGCGAGAACCCCAGCTACTTCATGCCTCAGCAGTTCAGCAACGCGGCGAATCCCGACATCCATTACAGCAGCACCGGCCCTGAACTGCTCGAGCAATTCCCACGGATGGACGCGTTCGTCGCGGGTGTCGGCACCGGCGGAACGATCACCGGCGCGGGCCACTATCTGCGCGAGCATCTGAATCATCACCTGCAGGTCGTCGCCGTCGAGCCAAAAAATTCTCCGGTCCTGAGCGGCGGCGAGGCGGGCTTCCACAAGATCCAGGGCATAGGCGCGGGCTTCGTGCCGAGCAATCTCGACACCAAGGTGTACGACGAAATTATCGCGGTGAGCGACGAAGACGCGACGATGTACTCGCGCCGCCTCGCGCGCGAGGAAGGTCTCCTGGTCGGCATCTCGTCCGGCGCGAATTGCTTCGCCGCGTTGCAGATCGCGCGGCGCCTCGGCAAAGGCAAAATCGTGGTCGTGATTTTTTGCGATACCGGCGAGCGCTATCTCACCACCGATCTCTTCCAGGC
>NZ_JAUSKL010000091.1 GCF_030646925.1 Candidatus Binatus sp.
CTGATTGCCGGCGATAGCCTGCTGGTCATGAATTCACTGCTGGAAAAGGAAGGCATGGCTGGCCATGTGCAGATGGTCTACTTCGATCCGCCGTACGGCATCAGGTACGGTTCCAATTTTCAGCCCTTCGTGAATAAGCGCGATGTGAAGGACGGCAAGGATGAGGACCTCACGACAGAGCCCGAGATGGTGAAGGCTTTCCGGGACACTTGGGAACTGGGCATTCACTCCTACCTGACGTACCTGCGCGACCGCTTGAGGCTTGTTAGGGAGCTGCTTGCGGCATCCGGTTCGTGTTTCGTCCAGATAAGTGACGAGAACCTTCATTCCGTTCGTCAGGTCTGCGACGAGGTTTTTGGGCCTACCAACTTCTGTGGGCTGATAGCCTTTAGAACAACCGGCGGTCAAAGCACTTCACTTTTATCCACGTCCACCGATTTTCTCGTATGGTACGCAAAGGACAAAGTTGCCGCGCGTGATAAGTTTCGACAGCCGACACTGACGAAACAGGGAGGACGGGGCGGCAGCGGACAATATTCCTTGGTCGAGCCGCGCGATGGCAGCGCGGAACCCAGGCCTATGACGGCCGAAGAACTGGAGAAACTCGATCAAATACCTTCGAGCTTAAGAATACTGGCACATGACACTCTCTATTCTCAAGGGGCTCCGGGCGATCCGGCGGAGCGTTTCTTTGAATGGCGTGGCAGGCCCTTTGAGTGCCCGCCAAACACCCACTGGAAACCTGGGGTGAAATCGGGAGGAATGCAGCGCCTGGCTGATGCGAGACGATTGATGTTGGTAGGAAATACCCTCCGGTACAAACGGTATTTGGAAGACTATCCAGTCGTCGAGGTTGATAACGTTTGGAACGACACGGCCATAAGCGGTTTCGCGCGCAAGAAACAATACGTAGTAGAGACTAGCCCGAAGGTCATTGAGCGGTGCGTTGTAATGACGACGGACCCCGGCGACTTGGTGCTCGACATCACATGTGGCAGCGGCACAACGGCCGTTGTCGCCGAGCAGTGGGGCCGAAGATGGATCACATGCGACACATCGCGGGTAGCCCTCACTCTGGCCAAACAACGAGTGATGACGTCGGTCTTCGAATACTATCAATTGGCGAGACCTGACGAAGGCATAGGGAGCGGATTCCGCTACAAAACCGTTCCGCACGTAATGCTGAGTTCGATAGCAAACAATGAGCCTCCAGCAACAGAAATTCTTTACAACGAACCCTTACCGGATGGCAGCAAGGCTAGAGTAGCCGGCCCGTTCACAATTGAAGCTGTTCCGGCGCCGACCGTACGGTCGCTTGACGAAGTTGAAGAACCATCCATCATCGAGAACGCCGACAGCTCAGTCGTCCGCAGTGGGGCCACGCTTCGCCACGACGAATGGACAAGTGAGATCCTCCGAACCGGGGTGCGGGGAAAGGGCGGGCAACGCATTGAGTTCAGCCGGTTGGAGGTGTTGCCGGGAACACGTTACCTCAACGCCGACGCGGAAACGAAGGGGGATAAAGCACAGCGCGTCGTCGTATCCTTCGGCCCGGAGCACGCACCTCTTGAACAGCGCCAGGTGGCGTTGGCTCTCGAAGAGGCGCAAACCCTCGTGCCAAAGCCGAAGATCGTCCTGTTTGCTGCGTTCCAGTTTGACCCAGAGGCCTCCAAGGACATCGACGAGACCAACTGGCCCGGCGTGACGCTGCTCAAGGCGCAAATGAACGCCGATCTGTTGACGGAGGATCTCAAAAAGAAACGCTCCAGTAACGAGAGTTTCTGGCTAATCGGCCAGCCCGACGTGGAGGTGAAGAAGGTCAAGAACGGCGATAGCAAAGGCGAATTCATCGTTTCCGTGGAAGGGTTCGACTACTACAACACCAAGACTGGCACGATTGAATCCGGGGGCGTCGAGAAGATCGCCATGTGGCTCCTCGATACCGACTACGATGGGCGCAGTCTGTTTCCGCGTCAGGTATTCTTCCCGATGGCGGGAGAATCCGAAGGCTGGGCGAAGCTCGCCAAGAATCTCCACGCCGAGATTGACGAAGAGCTGATCGAAGCCTTCCGCGGCACGGAATCGCTGCCGCTTCCGGCAGGCAAGAACAAGCGCGTCGCGGTCAAAATCATTGACGACCGCGGCATCGAGAGCCTGCGCATCTTGGACTTGAAATAATGGCCGCCGCTTCCATCGATCAGCTCATCATCAATTCACCCTTCGAGGAGCCGTCTTCCTACTGGAGCTACGAGCGCGAAAGTCGGTCTTTCGCGCGGAAAGAAGGGCGCCGGCCGGCGGGATATGTGACCGCCACGCCGGGCGCGAAGTCTTTCGATGATCCGGGCATCTTCCGTGAGCTGCCTCTGGTTAATCAAATCCGCCCGCGCGTGAAGGCGTGGGCCGCGGGTGGTTACCAGGGCACGTCGGGCATCACCCAAAAGCTCCTGGAGCACTGGAATGACCCGGAGCAGCGGGACGGCCGCCGATTCTTCTTCTGCCAGCTTGAGGCGATTGAAACGCTTATCTGGCTGGCCGAGGCCCCGGCCGCCGACAAGGTGGGCATCGAGATTCTTAAGGTACAGCAAGAGAGATCGAGAGCGCTGGTGGCAACCGTTGACCATTCGCCGCCGACCTTGCGCCGAACCAGCGAGTGTCCGCCGACAATCGCCAGAACGTTGTCCGCCCCGTCGCATGCCAAACCATGCACTGACTGGCCGACAAACTCTCGGCGAACGCCCTTAACACCAATGATGACGAGGCCGTCTTTCCACGTTGAGACCAAAGCACTTCGCGTAAGCATTCTCTCAGTCCCCTGGTGAACGGCGGTTCAAAACGATACCACGCACTCACTCCGAGTCCAAACAATCGAACTGGAATTGGAATCAATCGGCCCAGATTTCCGACTTCAGTACCGATTTGATTAAAAGGGCGCCGGAACGATGACACGGTGACATTAGGGCCACATTTAAAGTCCGTGCTGAACCGATGCGCACGCGATGGCACTCGCGTGTATACCATCGATGTGATTTGCGAGGACGAGGGTACCACCGATTTCATATGGGCGGAGCAGCGCAGTTCCGTCTGTAAAACGCTGGTATTTCAACACAATCGAAGTGGACCGTGTCGATCTATGGAATTGGCCGCAAAGCGCACCGGCTGGACGGCGGGCGGAGAGAAACCAAGCGACGTGCGCGACGATACTAAGACGTAGCGATTCTCCGGTGCGCTTTGAATGCGCAGAAGGCACGACATGCGCGGATTTCGCGCGCTTCGGCGGAGAATGCAGAACGTCGAGGACTGGGTGGCGGAGCGCAGTCAATTCGAACTATCAGGCGACTTTGGGAGACGAACGTCTCGCCACCGAAAATGAGAACCTCCTTACGCGGAAGCCATGCACTCTCCCGGCGGGCGTCGCCTCGGTGCATTCAATGGAGCGACCCAGAAGTGCGCGTCACACAGCTCGTTTCCAGGAAGCAACTCGAGGTGTGGCATTTGATAGAGTCTGTGCAAGGCACTCGACACGCGGATCTCGCCGACCGAATCGACCGATCGCTGAACGCGGGAAATGTAGACTCACACCAAAAGTCGACCAGGTGGGAACATACTGCTTAAAACGCTACTTAACGCAGGACGGCGTTTCGGAACGGTTTCCTAAACTCCCGTCAACTTAGCGAAATTGCAAAGTAACTTTTCGATAGAATCGAAAGCAGAATCCTTCAGCGGAATCAATTCAAGGGAACATCGACGGCGAAAAACCGGCGATTTGCTAGCTGAACCAACGCAAGACGACACCATCAAAAGCGTAGGAATACGATTGCAGCAGCGGTTGGTCAAGACCGGCGGACGGCTCTATGCGCCCAGAAAAAGGGTCCTTTCGGGGCGTTGCGTGCTCGCCGGACGCGAAACTGAACCGTTCCGGAGCCGCTGCGAGGACCGTGGACCTAAACCGGCTGAAACCCTTGTAGCAAGAGGTCGTCTGGCCTATACAGGAGTTGGAAGTGGAGAGTCAAAATGGAAATCCCCGCTAAACGGTCGTTGAGATCGGGGAATCAGAAGGGTCCATATACGGAAATTCTGGTAGATTGCCGCTGCGACAACGAAAAGGAGATGTACAGAAGTGGCAGCACGAAGTGACCTTCGTCAGCAGCAAGAACTCATCGCCTCCTTACAGCCGGCGCTTCATGCGCCCCAAAACTGGAATTACGAGGTTGACGGCCCCCTCTACAAGGCCTATATGCACCCGCCCCACGATGTCGGCGGCCAGTTCGACGCCCCTATCCTGTACGAGGAAAAGGAAGAGGAACAATGGGAACTCAACACTTACGTGACGTGCGAGGTTTTCGGCTGGAGGGGCATATGGAACTCCGAGGAGAGACGCCGTCGAGCCGATAACGATTTGGGCTATGCGCTCTATCTTGGCATCCCGTACTACGGACGCTGGATTTTGGCTGCGGCGCGAATGCTGGTCGACAAAAACCATATCTCGCTGACCGAATTGGTGGAGAAGATTGCAGAGGTGAAATCCCGCTATGCCAAAAAGTAAGCCTCTGAAAAAATCTCAGAATACCGCCAGCAAAGCCCGTTTCAAGGTGGGCGACCGTGTTCGCGTCAAGGACATGCCGAACCTGTTCTACACCCGCACCCAGATGTATGTCCGCGGTGTTGTGGGCACGGTCGCCGCTTGCACATATAAGGATATTACCCCCGAAGACGAAGCTTTCAATCGGGATGGCCGACTCGAACAATATTACATCGTTCGGTTCCGGCAGAAGGATCTTTGGCCTGAGTACCCATTCGACAACGACACGGTGCAGACCGAGTCCCCGGAGCGCTGGCTGGAGCCCGGCGATAACTGAGCTGATCGAAAAATTAGGGAAGCAAAAAAAACATGAGCCATAAACATACGCCGGGAAAAGGCGATGCTGACCAACCTCACGCGGCGCCAATGGTGGAAGAAATAACTGACTTCGAGGTTCTCGAGATTGCAGTGCGGGAACTTGCGATCGAGCACGGTCTTTTTGCCGCGGAGGATCATCGCAGGTTCACTGAGTGGACCGAGTCAATCGAACCGGCCGCGGGCTCTCGATTGGTAGCCAAGGCATGGACCGACCCAGCTTTTAAAGCTCGTGTCATGGAGGACGCCGTCAAAGCCTGCAAGGAGATCAGTATCGACTGGGCGGAACCCACCGGATTCGGCACCCCGAGCGACTACATGAATCTTCGCGTACTCGAAGATACGCCAACGCTGCATCACGTAATCGTTTGCACGCTCTGCTCGTGCTATCCGCGCCCCTTGCTCGGCATGTCGCCCGAATGGTACCGCACAACGAACTATCGGCGCAGACTAGTTCGCTGGCCACGTCAGGTCCTCGCAGAGTTCGGTTTAGTACTTCCGCCCGAGGTGGAGGTACGCGTCGAGGACTCCAACCAGAAGTGCCGCTTCATGGTCCTTCCTGTGCGCCCCGAAGGCACCGAGAATTGGACAGAGGGGCAACTTGCAGAGATCGTCACGCGCGACTGCATGATTGGCGTCGCCCTGCCGCGCCCCGGCAGGACGGCAGACGTCCATCCGGTTCAGAAGGCGCGCCGGCCCGTTCAGGGTTCGACGCATTCCGGGGAGACTACACATGAGCGTGAAGAGTGACTTTGACCTCAGCCGGGTCGCACTGCTCGAGGCCGTACGGAATGAGGGGAAGACCTGGAATGTACTTGCGCCACGTTACGGCGTTACCAATCCGAATCCACCGTGGAAAACAAGTCTCATCGCAATGTGCGACTGCCTAGCCGTTAGCGGGGCGCTCCCTACACTCGACCGGCGCCGAGCCGAGGATGAGCTTGCAGAGTCCGTGTATAGCGACGTTCCTGCGCCAGAGCGTCAGCTGCTCGCACTTGTTCACATCATGCTCAGCCGCGGTCTGGTAGCCGAAAGCGATCTCGTCAGCCGCATGCGTGCCGTTCGATCGCGGCTTGAAGAGGCTTAAGGCGGCATCTGAGGGGATGTTGAAGCCGCTGCCGCTTTTTGCCAAATGCTGCAGGCACGGTGCTCGGGGCACGGACGCGAAGTTTGCCTTGGCGTGCGCCGCACCCTATTTTCGGTCCGGTTCGGTTGAGGTGGAGGTCTTCCGATATTTTCAGACTGGAATCAGTGTCGACAGGACCGAACCAGCGCTTTCGATTCGACCAGGAGGCAACCGCGCTCTGCGCGAGCAGGGTTCCCAGATACGGACCGTTATCGCTTCCTAAGTTCACGCGCAGTGGGCTTCCAATACGGCGAAGGCCGAGGCCAATGGTTGAGCATGGGTCAGGACCGGCCCGACAGAAAAACAACAGGAATATTCGTAGAATCGGCGACAGTTACAAACTGGAGGAAAAGATGGTGAACAAGGCAGCAGTTTCAGGCATAGAGCGATCCGAGGCACAGGTTGGCTCTCGAATCAGAATAGGAACCGCGCAGAGCGCAATAGTTGCTGCAATGGTCGGGATCGCGCTCGGAGGCACAATCTTGTTTGTCGTCGGGTTTTCACATTCGGGTCTTCTCCATGCGGCCGCTCATGATGTCAGGCACGCCGCAGGGTTTCCCTGCCACTGATTGCCCGTGCTTTTTCGCATGGTCTCAACCGCGCTTCTGGCCGGCTTTCTAGCCGGCTTTTGCCTGTTTGTGATTCAGCGATCATCGACGCTGCCGCTGATTCACACTGCCGAGACATATGAAAAGGCCGGCAGTCTTGAATCTCGGTCTGACGCCTTCGCGAGCGAACCATTGCGCTCGATCTCGACCTTGCTGGGCGACGTGTTTGTGGCGGTCGGTTTCGGTTTGATCGTGACCGGAATCTACACAGTCAGTGGCAGCGACGGATGGGAGTTCGGTTTGCTTATTGGACTCGCGGGCTTCGTCACGTTCCATCTCGCTCCGGCCGTGGTTGTGCCTCCTGCCGTTCCGGGAATGGAGGTGGCGTCGCTGGCTATACGTCAAACCGGGTGGTTGGTGGCGGTGGCATCAGCCATGATAGGCATCACCCTGGTTTTTTGCCTATCGGGGTTGGCCAGGCTTTCTGGGCTCTTGTTCCTTGTTCTGCCTGGAGTCGTGTTTCGCCTTTTGGTCCCGATACCGGCACCAGGAACGCCGTTACATTCTCTGGCCCTTCTCAACCGCGCCTTCGTGACGCGTACTCTCGGAGTGATGTTGGTCTTTTGGCTGATTCTTGGAACCCTTTCCGGATATCTCTTCACGCGGGCGCAACGAAAGGCGGCGTTAGTCAACTGAAAACGGGAAGCAAACGACAAACTTTCAATTCGGCGACCGCACGAATCACACCGCCCAACGACCCGTCCTTGCTGAAAATTCCGTCGCAACGAAAACCTGGACTCGATGGTGGAGCTGGGAGCTACCAGCCAAGACCCGAGACACAATGCGCGGGCGAAAGCATCCCTTGTCGAGCGAGACCACGCCGGTCAGCTACTCCGAGGGTTGCTCTTGGAAATGTGCTGTTCCAACAAAGCTGCTGAGGAAAGATGCCGATGAACCTGCGACACTGGGTGTGTCGCGCACACAGTCCTAAGCAGGTTCGCAAACTAGAAAGCGAGTTGAGATGGGCGGAAAGCGCACCCGCTGAACGGAGGGCGGAGAGAAACCCAGCGAAATACCCGACGATACTGGCGATGGGCGATTCTCGGTCGCGCGGCCGGCCAACAACATCGGCAAACTGCAAGCCGCATCAGCGCAACAAATCGATCATTTCCTCGACTTTCGCTACCGCTTCGGCCGCGGGTTTTGGCTTCCCAATTTCAACGCCACACAAGCGCTCGAGCACACTGATCGGCTCATCTATGTGAGGCGGCTGAATCGGGTATCGGTCTAACGCATTTTCGAGGTTGTCGGTCACGCATATCGCTAGATATTCCATACGCCACAAGCCGAGCAGTTCTTGCATCAAAGGTCGCAGGCGCTTTGCCAAGCGCTTCGCTATATCTGGATTGTCCAACGCGCGGACGACGGGCCACAGCATTCGTTCGTAGTCACGGATAAACCACTTCACAGTGGCTTGTCCGCCCTCCGCCAGTTTTCGGTTTTGCAATTCCGCGTTACGAAGGTGGCGTAGAAGAAGCTGAAGTGCGCGGACAATTTCATCCCGGACGACCAAGGTGCGCTTCGCCCGTTCCTCTCGAATTGTTCGGTACGGACCGAACCAAAGAGCGACGAGCGCCGAGATGAGAGCCGAAACCAGTGCGGAGAGTAGGAGGGTCAGAACTTGAGAGCCGTCCATGCGTAATTCACCGAAGTGTCTGAAATTCTATTCGGGGCACGCCGGTCGTGTCGATCATCGGTATCCGACATTTGCCCGTCGAGTGACGGTCTGCTCACTGACTGTTCGTGAAGCCCCGTCACGCCGCCGCAATCGCGTGCTGCTCAAGCTCGCCTCGTTATTTTCGCCTGAAGGCCTGAGCCCTATGCCGTGAAAGAGGCTCCCACCTGCGACGTGGCCGGAGCTACGCCGGTAAGTTCGAGCGAGAACTTGGCGACCGAGCCACCCAAAATCGACGGGACCGGGTGCCCTGAGTGAGAGTGCCCTTCGACTCTGGCCTCGACATTTCCTCCTTGGGTTCTAATAGTTCCAGTCCAATAGAATGCCGAATCTCCACCAAAGAAGATGAGAGGAGGTCCTGACTTGGTGGCGAGGCGAGGTATGGTATCGGAGTCCATGCCGTCGAGCGAATAGGTGATGCCTTTTGCTGCGGTGGCGCTGAATGTGTCGGCGTTGGGGTATACGCTTGGGCTTGTCCATCCATGTGACCAGGTTCTCTCAGCTCGCCGTTCACTCGGTGCGCTTTCGGGGAACCGACGTAGATAGTTCTAGTCGGATCACAGTGGCCGGCGACAAGAGCTTCGATAACGCGGAATTCGTGGCAGGCTGCCCTGCACTCGCTGTCAATCCCCACGCAGCACAGAATGTTGGCGGCCGGCGTGGACTCAGATTTCCGAATCTCTCCATCCAAGTGTGATAGAATCAGCGCGCGTCTATGATTTCATGAGCTTCAGGATGCGAGGCCAACGGCAAATCAAATTCGTTTCGTTGGTAGCGGTCGTCACCGTCGTCCTGGCGACTTCTATTCGAGTCTCGGCGCAGGTGAAGCCCGGCGATTTCATCACGGCCGACAATGCATCGGTCGTTAAGGACCTGCTCGCACCGGGGGTGTACTGGCGCGTCCAGCATGGAATGACGATGAAGATCGTGCCGACGGAACGAATCGATTGGCCGCCGCCGTATAGGGAAGCGACCGAGAAATACTCGGCACAGGTGACGGTCTCGGCTGATCATCGGAGCCTCGTCGGCTACGTGGCGGGGCAGCCGTTTCCGTTGGTCGATCCAAATGACCCCTACGCCGCAGTCAAGATCATGTGGAACAACTCGTTCCGGCCAATGTACACCGACGATCTCGACGCGCGCTTCTTCGGCTGTCACGGACGCTTCGAGGAACGCGAGAGGAAAGAGCACGAAGTCGAGTACGAAGAGATCGGCCACTATCTGCTCTATAACGAGGTCGGTCGAACGGAAATAGAGCCCCTGCCCTTCGATCCTGATTTCAAATCCACCGGGCGCTACTTCATGACCGCGCTGTATCCGGTACTCGCGCCTGCCGAGATTCGCGGCCAGGCTTTTCTTCGGTTTCGCTATGCTGACCCGAACCGGGGCGATGACGCATGGTTCTGGAGGCCAGGTTCGCGCAGGTTGCGCCGCCAGAATGAGGCGGCGCTGGGCAGCTCGCAGGGCGTCGAGCAGTTCTACCCGGACGACTACGAAGGTTTCAGCGCCAAGAATGAGAATTACGACTGGAAATTTCTCGGCGAGAAAACGATGCTGGGTGCGATCAACGTCGAACATGTTCCGGGCATTCCGTGCCCGACCGATGGGCATGCCAGCGTCTGCCCGGAACGATGGCAGCTGCGCCGCATGTTCGTTGTCGAAGGCACACCACGCCGCAGCCGCGTTCCGGAGGAGCTCTACTCAAAACACATCGTGTATATCGACGCGGAAGCATGGGTGGTACTGGCTCACGACGCGTACAGCCGCAAGGGCGAACTCTTCAAAAGCTTCGCGAATTGGCTGACGTATCGTGATCGTCCGGTACCTGATGCGCGCGTCGCAATTTACCCGTTCAAACGCCTGTTCGAGATTGCGGAGACTACGACTGACGTACAATCCGGCCTAGCCGAAACTTGCTTCCTGCCGTCACCAGATACTACCGAAAAGGAAACTTGGTACATCAACATGGGGGCAGCCAACAAGACAATGTTCACGCTGCAAGCTGTGGTCAACGCAGCGCACTAAACAGGCGAAAGGACCAACCACCAGCAGCGAGACTCGGCCGAGCGAAGCATTCGGGTGCCGCGCGGCGCTAATCGGCTCTTTCGGCCGCGAACAAACTAGTCCCACCCGGGCCGTCCCCGCGAATTCGGGGCCGATGGCAACGCGCTGCGCTGAGCGCAATGCGGGCTTAAGGCGCCGGCGTTGGTTGTGGCACCAACCAAGCGTCGATTTGTATCGGGTAGCTCACGGCTTTTGCTCGCCTAGCAGGTTGCGGAAAAACCCGGCGAAAGACGATTTCGGCGAAGAGTAAGCATTACTACGATTGCGAGAGTGCGTCTTGGATCAATGTTGTCAGGGGTTAAAAACACTTTTTCCGCAACCTGCTAGGTCTATAGTTCCAAGGCTTTTCGCAATCATCGTCTGCGCAGTTGCGCTGATCGCAAGCTCCGAAAAGATCGTCCTCGGCTGCGGTTGGCGGCTGGACGGGCATGTATTCCGCACAGAACCAAGTCCTGTGCTGCTTCCGAAACACGTCATCCTCGTAATCTACATGGCCCCAAACAGTCAGCGGCGCGTGGCCTTGGCGAATGCCAATGATGCTCAATGGGAAGATGGCGAGTCTCGCATCATAAAATTCCTAAGGCAATGCCCGCTTAGTTGAAGTCGCCCCAGGCCAACGCGCCAACGTGAACAGACCTCGACGTTCTCTGGGAAACTTAGTTCAGAGCGTCTCGCGGGGCTACCAGGGCAAGCCGAGCATATCGATCGGACCAGACGGCCACGCCTTTTCTGCAAGCGCCAAAATCATCGTGTCGTGCGGATATGTTGCGGTAGTTCCCGAGCGTGAGAACGTAGTGGAACCTGGAACGCCAATCCAGCCGAGTTTCGCGTAGACGGGTGACACCTCGTGCCGGCAGAGCAGCAATCCAAATTCGACGCCCAGATCACGCTTCATGAACTCAGCCGCGCGGGACAGCATCGCACTGGCGACGCCTCGGTGACGAAATTGAGGCTTCGTCGCTACTCCGCCGATTCCGCCAACTTTGACGATCGCGCCGCCGACAGATACCTCACGGTCGAGAATAGCGAGCCGTCCGGCAAGCTGTTCTTCGAGACTCAGGATCGCGTAATAGTCCGGCGCTCCCCAGCGATCGGCAGGTCCGAACTCCTCCTCAAACCACTCGCGCAGTTCCTTGGCCAAGGCCGGATCGGTTTCCACTGCTGGAAGGAGCCGTATGCGCTGATTCATCGTGGCCGCTCAAACCTTCGACTGACACTCGATCGTTACTCTGCCCGGTGGTGTCGGTCAAGTGGTGGAAAGGGGAGCATCAGGTATCTGCGACGAGTTGAGCAGTTGAAGTATCAACTTGCTACTACGCTGCCTCCGGTTGTGTACTGACGATGGTTAGGTCTTGCCAGCCGACCAAGCGGCGCA
>NZ_JAUSKL010000092.1 GCF_030646925.1 Candidatus Binatus sp.
CACAGCGACGAGGCTCTGACAGTGAAATTAGCGAGTCGGTTGTGATTGAACTTCCGTTCGGAAGTTCAATTCGGTGGTGGAGGAACGAACAACGGTGAAGAAAAAAGACGGGAACGATGAGATAGGCTACGGCAAGCCGCCGCGGAAAACGCAGTTTCAGAAAGGCAAGTCCGGCAACCGGCGCGGCAGGCCGCGCGGGTCGCGCAATTCGGCGACGCTCATGAAAAAGGCGCTATCAGACAAGGTGGCGGTGCGAGAGAACGGTCGTTCGAGAACCATCAGCAAGTTGCAGGCGATCATCACCCAGACCGTGAACAAAGCCGCGACCGGCGACCATCGCGCGCGCGAATTCTTATTCTCCAAGATTCCCTGGTTGCTCAACGATCTGATCCAGCCAGCGGGACCGCGACGCGACCCAGTGGAGGTCTTCAGGGAAGCGCGCAGGCTGCTTCGCGGCGATCCTGATGATCCGATCGACAACACCACTGATGTACGACGCGGAGTAAAAGACGTGGATCCGGTCGATTTGGTGGCCGCGTTGAAGAGAGCAGCAGCCCTCCGCGAATGCTCAGGGGCCGAGCCTTATTTCGAGCCCAGCCGCTGTCATCGACTTTGAGTTGAGCAAAACTACTTCTTGACCTTCGTCTTCCCGGTCCCGGCTGCGGATCCATAGCGCTTGCTGAAACATTTGCGACATCGGCGATCGCGCCGCTTGATGAAGCTCGGGGCCAAGTCTTTGCTCCCGCAATAGCGGCACACGAGTTTCTCCGATTTCGGCCTTTTGGTTGACTTCGCCGTCGGACGTTGTCTCTTAGGTTTTTTTGAAGTTCCTTTCTTATCGACCTTCTTGGTTTCAGCACGCACCGCGTTCGGCTGACCACTCTTGGAGGGCACAGGACAGTCGAACGCGACTACGAGGGCAGGAGCTTGATCTCCGAAATTCCGTCGTCCACGGCTCACCGCTCAAATTTGACAGATTTACGAGGGTCAAGTTTTCCCAGTCGAGCCAGCGGAAAAGTTGCATATGCGGCAATAGCTTTGTCTTGGGTGGTGAATAGATCGGGGTTAGCCAGCAGGAGCGCCCTGTCGCGGATCTCACCTCTGTAGAATCGTTCTTCTCTGATGAATCCGAGGAAATGTATTCTTTCGCGAATTAGACCCACGGCGGCGATAGGATTACCTTCCTCGAACAATCCTTTTATCGGCTCAAATTTGCCGTCTGCATTTTGCCAATGATGCGTCAGAAACCGCCAGTCCGGCGACTCCTGCAGTCCTCGATATCCGTAAGCCATCTCTCTGTAGTCAGCTATATCCCCTCCGCGATCGAGGTAACCACGCATATCGGCGAGAATCAGACGAAGCGCGCCGTCCTGTGGCGGAAATTTGGTAGGTCTACCTCCAGAGAAAACCTTTTCCGCTATCTTCTGTTCTGCCGTGATCATTTCGCCCTCTTCGCTGCGACCCGGATCTTCCGACGTCCAACGAAATAGCTGCTCCTCGAAGAGAGGCGCGATTTCGCGCGTGGCGCGGCGCGCCGCCATTGACAGCCTGATGCTCACGAGTTCAACAAGCCATGGTGGACTGGTGTCAATGCGAAACTCTACCGTGGATTGGCCGACGCCTGCCGGAAACTCGTAGTGGGCAATCGCACCAGTACTGTGTAGCTCGTCCGCGAAGCGTACTTCGAACATCAGTGGCATGTTCTCTGGTCGGATGCCGCCCGCTTTGTTTAGCCTCGCGATAACAGGTCTGGCCCAAGCGATACGCGACAAATTGGCGATCGCTTCGCTTGTGCGGTCGACTTCGGATCCTTGCAGGCGATCGGAAAACACTGCAGACAAGAGTAGCACGTATCGCGAAGGTTCGACCCCGCCTCGAGCTTCAACGCCATTCATGAGGAAGGCCGCAGACGTTGAAACAGTTTCTCTAGTTCGTCTCCCGAGACCGGGAAAACCTGGTGTAAGTCGTTTTCGTCGAGCCAGAAGTCCATCTACGATGCCGCAAATACGGGCTGTCCGGCGCTCCTTTTGAAACTCTAATAGCGCAGGGTCGCAATCGCAGTCTGCAAGCGGCCCTCAGCAAATCCGACCGGTCGTGAGCATCCGCCGGATAAAACGTCGGTACTTCGTGCACTCAAAAAGAGAAAATGAACGAGGGGTTGAGATCCACTCAAAGCGCACCGCGTGAGCGGCAAGCGGAGAGAAACCCGGCGACATCCGAGACGGTAGCGGCAATTGCCGATTCTCCCGTCCCCTTTTGATTGGCGTGAAGCCGCTTACACGCGCGATTTTCGCGCACTCCTACGGAGAATGCTCAACACCGGAGACTGTGTGGCGGAGCGCAGTCGTTTCGAACTCTCAGGCAACTTCACCGACTCGCAACGTTGATCCAAAAGGAGAAAGACCTGCTCTGTCTATTCGCGCCAGTGTCGGGCGGTGGTGTCGGTCAAGTGGTGGAAAGGGGAGCATCAGGTATCTGCGACGAGTTGAGCAGTTGAAGTATCAACTTGCTACTACGCTGCCTCCGGTTGTGTACTGACGATGGTTAGGTCTTGCCAGCCGACCAAGCGGCGCA
>NZ_JAUSKL010000093.1 GCF_030646925.1 Candidatus Binatus sp.
GGCAAAGGCGCTATCCATGTCGTTGGACGCGCAGCATCGGTGTGCGCTCCGCGTCGCCAGCGCCGAACGCCATCGAAGGGCGAACGCGCAGCGAACCCGAGGAGAGTTCAGATATGTCGATGTCGAGCGACTTGAGTCTCACGGATCTCGATTTTTTCGTGACCGGCGACCCTCATCCGATTTGGGCGGAACTCCGCGCGGCGGACCCGGTGCACTGGACCGAACGCAGAGGCAAGAGCGGATTCTGGTCGGTTACAAAATATGAAGATGTGATGACGGTGTATCGCGATCCGATGCAGTTCAGCTCCGAGGGCGGTATCACGCTTGGAATCAACGAACCGCCCGATCCGAATGAACCGCGGCGCGATTTCGGCTTTCGGCAGATGATGATCCTGACCGACCCGCCGCGCCATACGCGCATGCGTCAGTTGGTCAACCGGCGCTTTACGCCGCGAGCGCTCGCGCCGCACGAGCCGCACATCCGTGCAATCGCGACCGAGATAATAGATTCGGTCGCCGAGCGCGGCGAATGCGATTTGGTGGTGGATGTCGCGGCGAAACTGCCGACCGCAGTCATCTGCGAGATGCTCGGCGTGCCTCGTGAAGATTGGGATCTGATGTTCACCTTTGGGAACCTGTCGCTCGGCAGCGAAGACCCGGAGTACCAACTGGGAGGATCGGCGCAGAAGACCGCCGCCAAGGCGCAGAAAGATGTCTTCAATTATTTCATGACGATGATCACGGAGCGGCGTAAAAATCCGGGCGAGGACCTGGTGAGCGCGCTCGTACATGGGGAAATCGAGGGCGACAAACTGACTGATCTCGAGATCCTGTTCAATTGTTTCCTGCTGATTCTCGGCGGGCAGGAAACGACTCGCAACGCGATCAGCGGCGGCGTCGATGCGTTGATCGCGAATCCGGACCAGCGTGCGCGCCTGATAGCGGATAGCGCGCTGATGCCGACTGCGATCGAGGAAATTCTGCGCTGGACTTCGCCAATCACGCACATCATGCGGACCGCTACGCAGGACACGGAAGTACGCGGGCGTGCAATTCGCAAAGGCGATCGCGTGCTGCTCTGGAACGCTTCGGCCAATCGCGACGAGGACGTTTTTGCCGATCCGTATCGCTTCGATATCGAACGCCAGCCCAACAATCACGTCGCATTCGGCTACGGCGAGCATTTTTGTCTCGGCGCGAACCTGGCGCGAGTTGAGTTGCGCGTGATGCTCGGTGAACTGCTGCGGCGACTGCCCGATATGCAGACCGCAGGGCCGATGGAACGGCTGCGCTCGAATCTGCTCGCGGGAATCAAGCATCTGCCGGTGCGCTTCACGCCGCAGCGGGCGGCGGCCTGAAGTTGGCGGCGACGACACATTAAGATGGAAGCGAAGTACTTCGAGGATTGGCGCGTCGGCGAGCAGATCGAGACGATGGGCCGCACGGTGGGCGACAGCGAGATTTCGCAATTCGTAGCACTGGGCGGTTTTTACGAAGAGATTTTCATGAACCAGGATTTCATCGCGAAGTCCGGGCCTTATCCGACGCGAATCGCGCCCGGCGCGCTGATTTTTGCATTCGCCGAGGGACTCATCATTTTGACCGGGTGCATCCACCGCATCGGGATGGCGCTGATCTCGGTGGATGAGATGAATTTCAAGCGTCCGCTCAAAGTTGGCGACACGATGCGCGTGCGGGTTTCCGTAGTCGAGACGCGGAAAACGAGCAAGCCCGATCGGGGAATCGTGACGTTCGAGCATACGGTGCTGAATCAGAACGACGAGGAAGTTATGGAATGCCGGGTGAAGCGGATGCTGCGTTGCCGCAACGCGTGAGCGCAGCGACAGAGAAGTGGAGGTGATCGCACAATGAAACTCGAAAACAAAGTGGCGGTGATAACCGGCGGCGGTTCCGGCATGGGAAAAGCGTCGGCGCTGCTGTTCGCGGCGGAAGGCGCGAAAGTCGCCGTGGTCGATCTGGATGAACGAGCGGCGGCTGAAACCGCGAGCGAGATCAATTCGGCGGGCAGACAGGCGACTGCGATTCGCGCCGACGTGTCGAAGGAGAAAGACGCCGAGAACATGATCGCGGCGGCCGAGAAGCGCTTCGGCACGCCGACAATCATTTTCAACAATGCCGGAATCGAGGGCGAGTCGGCCTACATCTCCAAGATGACCGAAGATGCTTTCGACCGCGTGATCGCGATCAATCTGCGCGGCGTGTTCCTCGGGATGAAGTACGTGCTGCCCGGCATGATCAAGGCGGGCGGCGGCTCGATCGTGAACCAGGCGTCGATTGCCGGGATGGTCGCGGTGCGTGGCGGGGTCGCATACTGCGCGGCGAAGGCGGGCGTGATCGCGATGACGCGCGTCGCGGCGCTCGAAAATGCGCGCTACAACATCCGCGTGAACTGTATTTGCCCCGGCGGAATCGAAACCGCGATGGCCAAGCGAATCCGCAAAGGCGCGCCGCCCGATCCGAAAGCAGTCAGCAGAATTTCGGTGCTCAATCGCATGGGACAGCCGGAAGAGATCGCGAAGATGGCGCTGTTCCTCGCGAGCGACGACGCCTCGTTTGCGACCGGCGCGCCGTTCGTCGTTGACGGCGGCTGGACGATCTCATGATCGATGTGCCCCGGCACTAACGGAGGCAGTGATGAATAGTCTGAAGGACAAGGCGTGCATCGTGGGCGTTGGCGAGAGCGCGTTCACGCGCGGCACCGATAAGAACGAATTGCAATTGATGCTCGAGGCGTCGTCGAACGCGCTGCACGATGCGGGGTTGAGCGCGCATGATATCGACGGGATCGTCGGACCGCCGATCGGCGCGCCGGCGGAGCATTTTGCGGCGAACCTCGGAATCGAGGATTTGCGCTATGCGGTGACGGTGCATACGGGCGGCGCGAGTTCGGTCTCGGGGCTGCAGTCGGCGGCGATGGCGGTCGCGTGCGGAATCGCGGAGACGGTGCTGGTGCCGATGGGATGGCTCGGCTACTCGGCGATGCGCGTCAGCGCGGCGGGCCGTCGCGAAGGTGGCGGCGGAGGGGGCGGCAACGCGGGCCCGCTCGGATCAACGATCGGCGAGTGGTACATGCCGTACGGCGCGTCGGTGCCGGTGCAATGGTACGCGTGGATTGCGACGCGCCACATGAAACTCTACGGCACGCCGTTCGAGGCGATGGCGGCGGTATCGCTCGCTGCGCGCAAGCACGCGCAACTCAACGACAACGCAATGATGCGCGGGCGTCCTCTGACGCTCGACGATTACATGAAGGCGCGCTGGATTTCGTATCCGTTCAGGCTGTTCGATTGTTGTCTCGAGACGGACGCTGCGTGCGCAGTGATCGTCACTTCGGCAGAGCGCGCGAAGGACTTGAAGCACGCGCCGGTTTATATCTCGGGCGTCGCGGAAGGGCATCCGTATCCCGCCGATGACATCCCGTCGCGTCCCGATCCGTTCAAGATTGGGCTTAGTTTCGCGGCGCCGAAAGCGTTCGAGATGGCGGGCGTCAAGCCGAGCGATCTCGATTTTGCGGAAATCTACGACTGCTTCAGCTATGTCGTGTTGATCCAGATGGAAGCGCTCGGTCTTTGCAAGCGTGGCGAGGTGAAAGACTTCGTCAAGGGCGGACGGCTCGAGCTCGGCGGCGATTTTCCGATCAACACGCACGGCGGGCTTCATTCGGAGGCGCACGTGTGGGGGATGAATCACGTGGTTGAGGCGACGCGGCAATTGCGCCACGAATGCGGCGCGCGGCAGGTCAAAGACGCTGAAGTCGGGCTGGTGACGGGATGGGGCGATTTCGGCGACGGCAGTCTCGCGATTTTGCGGAGGTAAAAACGATGGCCGAAGCGAGCACTGAGTATCGGCGTCCGCTGCCGCGGCGCCAGGGATACGCGCGCGAGTTTTACGATTATTGCCGGCGCCACGAATTGCGGTTCCAGCGCTGCACCGATTGCGCGACGTGGCGGCACATCCCGCGCGACATGTGCGCGAATTGCGGTTCGTTCCGCGCGGAGTGGGCAAAATCGTCGGGCCGCGGCAAAGTCTTTTCGTGGACTACGGTCATGCAGCCGATGCTGCCGCAATTCGCCGACGTGCCGTACAGTCCAGCGATCATCGAGCTTGAAGAGGGCCTGCGGATGCTCAGTTTCGTCGTCAACGTCAAGCCCGACGAGCTGGCAATCGACATGCCGGTCGAAGTTTGGTTCGACGACGTGACCGAAGAGGTCACGCTGCCGAAATTCAAGCACGTCGCGGCGGCGTAGCACTCTCGCGAGGAGCAAATGAGTTTGACGGCGCGTCGCGTGATGTGGCGATAGTGCGATTCGGAATAATCGAGCTGAATGGAATCTACCCCGAGGTGAAAAAATGAAATCGACGGACGAACTGGTTACCGAGCTTGCCGATCGCGAGGCGATTCGCGACCTCCCGGTGCGCTACTGCGACTGCGTGTGGCAGAACGACTTGAAGACGATGGTCGAGCTGTTCGCGGAGGATGGATTCTTCGTCGTCAAGGGGCGCGAGCGCGAGGCGGTCACCAAGGGGCGCGCCGAGCTGCTCAAGATGTACCAGGGCGCGCTGAGCGAAATGACGCCGCGTCCGTACATCCACAATCACGTCGTGAATCTGCAGAGCAAGACCAAGGCGAACGGTCGGTGCTACGTCGAATTGCGCAGCGCGTCGAAAAATATGGAATGGATTGGCACCGGCTTTTACGACGACGATTACGTGAAAGTCGGCGATAAGTGGCACTTCGCGTCGCGGCGTTTCACCAGTATCAGGCTGCCGGAACGCGCGGTTGCGGCCAGCACCAAATCTTAAGCCAGCGGGCCGTCGCGCTGGCAGTGCGATGCATCGCGGCGGATCGAACTGAATCGCAAATCGAAGGAGTCTGCCATGGCTGGAATCCTGGAAGGTAAAGTCGCGCTGATAACCGGCGCGGGGTCGGGAATCGGACGAGCGACGTCGCGAATCTTCGCCCGCGAAGGAGCAAAATTGGTGCTGGCGGATGTCGTCGAAGAAGGCGTCGTGCAGACGCATGCGATGATCGGCGATACCGGCGGCGTATCGATTTTCCTGAAGGCCGACGTCTCCAAACCCGGCGATGTCGAGTCGGCGGTCGCGAAAGCAGTCGAGAAGTATGGACGGATCGATTGCGCATTCAACAATGCGGGTATCGAAGGGCAGAGCGGCCTCACTCACGAGTGCACTGAGGAAAACTGGAATCGCGTCATCGCGATAAACCTGACGGGCGTGTGGCTCTGCATGAAGGCGGAGATCGCGCAGATGCTGAAGCAAGGCGGCGGTGGCGCGATCGTGAACACTTCGTCGGGCGCAGGACTGATTGGCGTCAGCGGGATGCCGGCTTATGTCGCGGCGAAGCATGGCGTCGCGGGGCTCACGCGCGCGGCGGCAATCGAGTACGGCCGGCATAACATCAGGGTCAATGCGGTTTGTCCGGGACCGATTCGCACGCCGATGATGGAGCGCCTGCTCGGCAACCGTCCAGAGGCGGAGCAGCGTTTCGCGCGCGGCGGACCGCTAAAAAGGCTCGGCGAGGCGGAAGAGATCGGCGAGGCAGTCGCCTGGTTGTGCTCGGATCACGCATCCTACGTGACCGGGCTGCCGATGCCGGTGGATGGCGGGTTCCTCGCGCAATAGTCAGTAACTATTATACTCCGTCGCGGCTGCTGCCGAACTGAGTAAAGGAAAGGCATCAAAATGAAATTCGGACTACTCTACGAAATGGAGACGCCGCGGCCGTGGCATGATCGAAGTGAGTATAACGTTTATTGGGAAGCGCTCGCGCAAATAGAATTGGCGGACCGCATCGGAATCGACTACGTGTGGGAAGTCGAGCACCATTTTCTCGAGGAATACTCGCACAGCCCGGCGCCGGAAGTCTTTTACGGGGCGGTGACGCAGCGCACCAAGAATATCCGGATCGCGCATGGCGTGCGGCTGCTGCCATTCCAGTTCAATCATCCGATCAAAATTGCCGAGCAGGCCGCCGTGCTCGATATCATGAGCAACGGGCGCGTCGATCTGGGCACCGGCCGTTCGACGACGTCGCAGGAACTGGATGGCTTCAACGTTGACTACGATCGTACGCGCGCGGAAGTGCGCGAGGCGCTCGAAATAATCGTCAAGGCGTGGACCGAAGAGATCCTCGAATTCGACGGCAAGCTGATGAAGATTCCACCGCGGCGCGTGGTGCCCAAGCCGATCCAGAAACCTCATCCGCCGATGTGGATGGCGTGTGTCGCGCCGGACAGCTATCCGATGGCGGGCGATCGCGGACTCGGCGTGCTGAGCTTCAGCCTCAACTTCGAGTTCGTGGTGGAGGCGGTCGCGAGTTATCGCAAGGCCTCGGCCAATCGCACCGACCAGATTCCGAAAGTTGCGAACGAAGCGTTCGGCGGCCTGATCGTCTGTCACGTCGCTGAAAATAAAGAGGATGAGGCGGTGGGGATGGATGGCGCGCGCTGGTTCTTTCACAACGTCGGCGAGTTGTTCAAACCGCTGATCGCGAAAAACCAGCTCTACTCGTATGAGTATCTGCGCAACCTGATGGCGGTGGACAAGGATCCCAACGATCTTACCGACGCCGAACTGAAGCAGCATCCGATGATTGTGGTGGGCAATCCCGACGAGGTAATCCGCAAGCTCGAAACGTTCGACAAAGCCGGCATCGATCAGGTGATATGCTTCAAGCAGGCTGGTCGCATCCCGCATCAGAAGATCATGAACTCGCTGAAGATGATGGCGAAACACGTGCTGCCGCACTTCAATCCGCATCGGGTCGTCGCGACTGACGAATTGCAGAGCGCGGCCGCGCGTTAAGTGGCGCGGAGTCGGGGCGCGGCAAGCGCGTCGATTTGTTCATGCGGATTGAAGACTACGCGCTGATCGGAAATACGCGGACGGCGGCGCTGGTCGGGCGCGACGGCTCAATCGACTGGTTGTGCATGCCGCGTTTCGACTCGGCGGCGTGCTTCGCTTCGATCCTCGGCAATCGCGACAACGGCCGGTGGCTGCTCGCGCCCAAGGATGAGCCCAAAGCCGTCCGCCGACGCTACTCCGACGGCACCCTGATTCTCGAGACTGAGTTCGAAACTGCGCACGGCGCCGCCAGGGTGATCGATTTGATGCCGGTCGCGGAGCACAGAGATCGCGTCGACGTGGTCAGGATCGTCAAAGGGATCAACGGCACCGTCTCGATGCGCATGGAGGCGATCTTCAGGTTCAATTACGGGCGAACGGTGCCGTGGATGCGGCGACGCGATTACGGTTACAACGCGATCGCGGGGCCCGACGCGGTGGCGCTGCGAGCGTCGGTGCCGATGCGCGGCAAGGATTTTACGACCGTTGCCGACTTCGAGGTGGCGGCCGGTCAGACGGAGTGGTTCACGCTGACCTGGTATCCGTCGCACGAAGCGGTGCCGCATCTGAGAGAAGCCGCGCACATGCTCGAGGAAACGGAAGCGTGGTGGCGCGAGTGGCTCGGGCGATGCTCCGTGGACGGCGAATGGCGCGACGCCTGCGTGCGTTCGCTCATCACGTTGAAGGCACTGACTTACGGACCAACCGGCGGGATCGTCGCGGCGCCGACGACCTCACTGCCCGAGTCGATCGGCGGTCCGCGCAACTGGGATTACCGCTTTTGCTGGCTCCGTGATGCGACCTTCACGCTATACGCACTTCTTACATCTGGCTATGTCGATGAAGCTCGCGAATGGCGCGAGTGGCTACTCCGCGCGATCGCCGGCGACCCGAAAGACATGCAGATAATGTATGGGCTCGCGGGCGAACGCACGCTGCCCGAGTTTGAAATTCCGTGGCTGACTGGCTATGAGGGCAGCCGTCCAGTGCGTATTGGCAACGCGGCGCATCTACAGTTTCAATTGGATGTTTACGGCGAAGTGATGGATGCGCTGTATGTATCGCGCGGCGCCGGAATCCGTGAAAACGAGGAGGCGTGGCGGTTGCAAAGGGAGTTGATGGATTTCCTCGAAACCGGCTGGAAGCAGCCGGACGAAGGAATCTGGGAGGTGCGCGGACCGCGCCAGCATTTTACCCATTCGAAGGTGATGGCGTGGCTGGCGGTGGATCGCGCAGTGAAGGAGATCGAGAAATTTCACGCGCACGGACCGGTCGCGCGATGGCGCGCGTTACGCTCCGAGATTCACGACGATGTATGCCGCCGCGGATTCGATGCGGAGCGAAATTCATTCGTCCAGCATTATGGTTCGAAGAACCTCGACGCGTCGCTGCTGATGATTCCGCTGGTCGGATTTCTGCCGCCGGGCGATTTCCGCGTACAGGGAACGCTCGAAGCGATTCAACGCGAGTTGCTCAACGATGGACTGGTCAAACGATACTCCACCAGCACCGGCGTGGATGGGTTGCCGCCGGGAGAGGGCGCCTTTCTGCCCTGCACCTTCTGGTACGCCGACAACCTGGCGGTCGCGGGACGGTATCGCGAAGCGCGCGAGGTCTTCGAACGGCTGCTATCGCTCAGAAATGACGTGGGCTTGCTGGCTGAGGAGTACGACTTCCGGGCACAGCGGCAAGTGGGCAATTTTCCGCAGGCGTTCACCCACGTCTCGCTGATCAACACCGCGCACAATCTGACGCGCTTGCAGGGACCGGCGATGCATCGCTCGCAGGAGCCGGCGATCGCTTCTACAAACGAATCACATCCGAGCGATCGCCGGTAAGATATGAAAATGCAAGTAAGTAATCGCGCATGTGCCGGGTGCGTAAAAAGTTATTTCGCACGTGATTGTGCCCGTTCGCTCCCAACGACTGCGCGAATTCCGGCGCCGATAGCAACTGCTTAATCCAGAATGCAGTTCCCTCGACCGTGTGAGTGAGTATTCCGGAATACTTGTGAGTAATCTGAAGTGGTATTTCGCCGACCGAGCCGGCGATTACAGGTTTGGATTTCCAAAGCGCTTCCGACACGGTGAGTCCGAATCCTTCCTTCAGGGATTTCTGGATAATCACGGTTGAAGCGCGCTGGATGGCGTTGATCTCGATATTCGCGGTCGGCGGCAAATCCAGGATGTGCACGTCCGGGTCGTCGCTGGCCTTTTCGCGCACCTCGCGCAGCACCACGGCCCCTTCCGGATCGTCGGTCGCGCCGCCGCCCGCCAGCACCAACTGGCAATCGACGCGGCGGCGCGCGATCCGCCATGCTTCCAGCACGCCGACCGGGTCCTTCAGCCGATCGAAGCGCGATATCTGCGTGACCATCGGCTTGTCGCTGTGGATGCCGAGTTGCTGCAGGATGTCTTCGATCTGTCCCGTGCCCAGTTCGCGATTCTTGTCGGAAAGCGGATCGATCGACGGCGCGATCAGGACTTGCGGTATCTCGAGCGTGCGGGCGAATTGCGGCGCCGAGAAAACGCTCAAGTCGTAGCTCTAGCCGGCCGGCTGCGGATCGTGAATGAACATACGCCACCCGCACGTCGCTCGAGCTGTCGAGAAAACTCTGGATGACGTCGAGCAAGGCGTCGCGAAGCTCGCGGATACTCGGAAATTGCAGCCTGTCGATCGCGGCGAGCTGCTCGCCAAGACGTTCCTCCAACAGGATGTTGGTTGCCCAGTAGGCGAAATCGTTCGGCGGTTCCGGCGAAAGATGCTGATGCATTTCCAGGAAGTGATGCGTGTGATGGTAGATGACCGAGCCGGGTACAGTCCTTAGATGCTCGGCCAGTTGCGCCAAATCTCGCGCCATCAAACCAGTTAGCAGCGTAGATTCAGGCGCGAGTAGAATTCGAAAGGTGTCTGTGCGGTCGATTGCGATTTGGTGGCCGTCATCTGCCGATTCTCCCGATTCGGACTCGAAGCTATTCTGGAGTTGCGGTCTATTGAGAATGATGCGGTCGTGCATCTACGACTATCGGAGAAATTGGGGGCAAGATCGAGACCATCGATGGCTAAATAAACGCCGCTGAGACGTTCAAATAAGCCTAAACGATTTCTCGCGAGCGAAGTACCGATGACGAATTGAAAATTTTTCATACCATCGCGGCTGAAGTTGAGCCGAAGGGCAATCGAATGATCCAAAGTATGAAGGCCTTGGCAGGAAGTTCAGCACGAGCGCGTTGCCGTGCAATTTTATGCATACTAGCAACACTCGCGGCTGGATGCGGCGGGCCCGAATCGACAAGCACTCGGCTCAATATTGCACTTGCGGTTTTTCCGGCTGAAGCTGCGCGCTATAGGTCGTTCGTAGCTGATTTCGAATCGCGGCATCGCGTTCGAATCAACATCATCGCCCAAGGCTATGGCGATATCTTGCAGGCGATGAGAGTGCAGGCAGGAGCGCGCGGCAATCTCGACCTGGTCGAACTCGACCTGGCGATGCTCGCCGAGGCTCACAACTATGCACAGCCGATCGACGATCAGGTCTCGGCGCCGGAGCGGGCCCTGTTCACGAACGCGGCCTGGGCGGCGGCGCAATCAGGCGGTCATCTATACTTTGTCCCTCATCGCTTGATGTGGCAGGCGATGATTTACAATCGTCAAAAGGTTCCTACACCGCCATCAACGTGGGACGAGCTGGCGCAATTTGCGCGCAACAATCCTGGTAAGCTGGCGATCAAGGCGGCGCGCTATGAAGGAGCAGTCTGCGATGCGCTTGCGTTTGTGTGGTCGGCCGGCGGCGACGAATGTCATCCGGAGTCGCCAGCCTCTTTGCGCGCGTTCGATTTTTTCAAGAGCATCGCCCCGAATTTGAACAACGAGTCCGCGGTGTTTCGCGAGATGTCGGTACTGGAGGCGCAGGCGCGCGGTTCGGTGTGGATTCACTTCAATTGGCCATTCGCAATTGACTATTTGCACGACAAGGGTTTGGCCCCCGAAGTTGATTTGAGCGCGCCGATCCCCGCCGGTCCCGCAGGGCGGGCGACTCCGCTCGGTGGCGGGTATCTGGCTATTCCACGTTTCGCTCCACACACGAAACTGGCATCCGAGTTCATACAGTATCTGCTCACTTCGGAAGCTCAAGCGAGGCTGAGTGAGAAAATGGGATGGTACGGCTCCGTGCCTCCGGCTCCGGGCAGCGAGGACGCGAGACTCTATGCGGGCTACTCCGCGATGCGTCCATACGTGCGGGCGCGCCCGGCGATCGAGTGCTACGCGGACCTTAGCGACGATTGGCGGCGCGCGATTCGTGCTGTGCTGGTCGACGATCGCACTGCGGCACAGGCGGTTGGTGATGCTTTCGGTAATCGCCGTGGCGGAAGCCGATGCGATTGCGCGGAGATGCGATAGTGGATAGCGCGAGCCGCAGACTCAGGATCGTATTCGTCTTCGTACCTTGCGCGGCGATGCTCGCAACACTTCTTCTGCCCGCACTGAACGGAATATTCCTGTCCTTCGAGCGGCGCGGGCCTTCGATCGCCAATTACTCAGATCTATTTTCAGACCCGATGTTCTGGCGCGCACTGATTAATAACATGCTAATCCCCTTCGGGAGCCTGATTATCGAATTAGTATTTGGACTTGCTATGGCTCTGATGCTTTCCTCGCGGCCGGAGAGATCAGCGATATTGGAAATCGCAGCGATTCTGCCCTTCGCGATGCCTGAAATAGTGATACTCACGCTGGCGCGCTACATCTTTATGCCGCGCGGCTATCTAAATGGAGCGATCGACTTGTTGGGCTGGCATCCTTTACCGTGGCTCAGCCCGCGGAGCTCGATGGCGATGTTCACCGTGATGCTGGTGGACGCGTGGCACGTCACTCCGATCGTAATGCTGATGCTGCTCGCGGGCTTGCAGACCATACCGCACGAACTATACGAGGCAGCGCGCCTGGACGGCGCGAGAACGTTGCAGACTTTCAGGTTCGTCACACTGCCATTGCTGGCGCCAGCGATCGTCGGCGCTATAGCGCTCCGCGGAATCGACGCGCTCAGAATCTTTTCGACGGCGCTGATACTTAGCGGCCCGGAAGGCGTTCCGGTGTTGTCGACTTATGCATACAGCCTCTGGAGCGACGCCCAGCAACAGAATCGGGCAATGGCGGCGGCCGTCGTGTTGGCGCTATTGGTTGCGACTATGGGTGTCGGCGGAATTGCGCTACTGCGCCGAAAGCCCGCTTATACTGAAGGAGCCTCCGCTTGAAGGCGAGCGTAGAACCCCAGCCCGGGAATGCGATCCTGGCGGGCCTTGGAGCCGTGCTCAGCGGCTTCGTGATTGCGGGCGCCGCGGTGCCTCTTTATCTTCTTGCAAAGCAATCGATCAGTCCTGAATTGGAGACGTTCGCATGGCCGCCGTCGTGGCTGCCTCATCGTGCAACGCTTGCGCATTTCGCCGCGATTTTCGCGGTTACGGAGCTCCGAGACGGCGTCATACGAAGCTTGCTGGTGGCTGTAGCGACGGGCATTGCCGCTACCGCGTTCGGTGCGATGCTTGCCTATTCGATGACGCGCGGCGGGTTAGGGCGTCGAGCAGGGTTCGCCACACTTAGCGGTGTGCGCCTCCTGCCGATGATCACGGTCGCGATACCACTCGGAATGATCCTATCCGCGCTCGGACTCAGCGACTCTCCCAGTGCGATGGGACTCGCGGCAGTGCATACGGCGATAGCTATCCCTACCGCGGCACTCACGCTGTACGCAGCCTTTATGGCGATTCCGGTGGAGGTCGAAGAAGCGGCCTGGATGGATGGCGCATCACCGCTGCGCATATTCCTTTCGATCGATTTGCCGATGGTGCGCGGGTCATTGGCGACGGCCTTTATACTCTGCTTCATCTTAAGCTGGGACGAATTTGGATTTGCGTTGCTACTTCAGCAGACCAATCGCACGCTGCCGCCATTGCTTTACTACTACACTGTGTTCGGAAACGTTGGCCCCGCAAGCGCGCTCGCACTGCTGATGCTGTTACCTGCGATAGCCCTTATTGTTGCACTAGGATCGACTCTGCGCGACACCTTGATGTCGAGCGGCTATCGCTGAGGCGGGACGATGGCGCAACTGGTTGTCCGCGATCTTACTCGCAGGTTTGATTCTGGCGGCGGGATTTCCAATATCTCGCTTACGGTCGAGAAAGGACAGTTCCTCGTCTTACTTGGCCCTTCAGGCTGTGGCAAGAGCACCTTGCTGCGATTGATAGCGGGACTCGAAGTTCCAGATAGCGGTGAGATCGAAATCGACGGCGTTAACCGGCTTCAGAAAGGATCTCATAGAGACGCAGTTGCGATGGTGTTTCAGAATCTCGCACTCTATCCGCACATGACAGCGTTTCAGAATATCGCGTTTCCGCTGCAACTCAGGCGCACGCCGCATGATGAAATGGAGCGGCGCGTGCGCGAGTCAGCATCAAAGGCCGGGCTGGCGCTCGATCTCAATCGATTTCCGAGAGAGCTCTCAGGCGGCGAGCGGCAACGCGTGGCGCTGGCGCGCGCGCTGGTTCGCGAACCACAGATTGTGCTGATGGACGAGGCGCTCGCGAGTCTCGATGCGCAGTTGCGCCTGTCCCTAAGGAGTGAGTTGAAGGAGTTCCAGCGCCGCACCGGCCGCACGTTCGTATACGTAACGCACGATCAAGCCGAGGCGCTCGCTTTAGCAGACATCCTGGCGGTGATGCGCGCCGGAACGATCGAGCAGATAGGCCGCCCCGAAGATGTCTTCACCAAGCCCGCAACTGAGTTCGTCGCCAGGTTTCTCGGTAGCCCGCCGATGAATCTGTTTCCGGCGACGGTTGAAGCCGGCGGCGTGCGTATCGCCGACGCTCATATTCCTGCCCTGATTGCGAAGAATTCACTCGACCCGGTTCTGGTGGGAATTCGACCCGATGACTTTCGCCTCGAGGGAGGCGCCGAATCAATCGGGATCGAGGTCGTAGTCGAAGCAATCGAGTATTCAGGCACTGGTTTTCTGCTCCATGCGCGGTGGGGCGAGTCATCAGTGACCGCAATTGTCCCAAAGCGCTTTGAGACAGGCTCTCAATTGAAATTGCACGTCTCACGGCATTGCCTGCATTTCTTTGATGTGACGAATGGAACTCGACTTAGCATCTAGTAAGACAACAACATGAATCGTTTCGATGACGACAGGTTAGAAGAAGGATTTTCCGGAAAGGTAAAGTTAGACGAGCTGATCAGTACCGGGCCTGCTTTGCCCTGCTATTTGGCTATTGCCGGACTTCGACTTTCACCGGTCCTTGCCGTTCTACCAACTCGACTGCCGCCTGATGGGCAGTGCGCCGAAATAGAAACGAGACTCGGCCATCGCCCACTCTGAGATCGTCGATGCGCATCCAATCGAGCCATGATGGCAGCGTCGGTGAGTTGAAAATGACCTTTCTCTCGACACCCGATACTTCGAGACCCAGCATCGCCTGTACGATCATGAAGACGCTGCTCGCCGACCATGCTTGAGGCCGGCAAGCCACCGGATAAGGAACCGGACCGCGATGCGGTTCGCGATTGAATCCACAGAAGAGCTCCGGCAAGCTCCCGCTGCCGTCGAGCTGCTCGGACGCGTCGAACAAGCCGTCGAGGATCCGCAGCACGCCGGCATTGTTGCCGGCGCGGCCGTGGCCAAGCGCCGCGATCGCATTGTCGTGCGGCCACACCGATCCGTTGTGATAGCTCATCGGATTGTAGCGGCGCTCGTTGGCACTTAGCGTGCGCGTGCCCCAGCCAGAAAATATATCGTCGGCTAGCAGGCGTTCCGATTGCGCAAACGCCTGATCGCTATCCAGGATGCCTGCTGCCAGGACGTGCCCAGCATTGGAAGCGAGCACCCGGCACGGCCGCTTGTCGCCGTCGAGCGCTAGCGCGCAGCTTCGCTCGTGATCCCACCAGAAGTCGCGCACGAAAGTTTTCTTGAGGGTTGATGTCCGTTCCAGGAGCCGGTCTGCGACATCAACGTGACCGAGCCGCCGCGCAACGCTGGCGATGCCAAGGTAGCACGCGTAAATGTAGCCCTGAACTTCGGCTAGCGCGATCGGCGTCCGCGCGAGCTCACCGTCGGCATGCGAAATCGCATCGAAGGAGTCCTTCCATCCCTGGTTCGCGAGTCCGCGCGGCGTCCGCCGGATGTACTCGACATAGCCATCTCCGTCGCAGTCACCCGACTTCTCGATCCATTCGAGCGCGCGCATCGCGGCTGGCCACAATTCATTGGCGAGTTTCAAATCGCCAGTGGTCTCGATGCAACGTCCTAGCAACCACAGAAAGAGCGGAGTCGAGTCAGCGCTGCCATAGTAACGGCCAAAAGGAACCTCGCCGGTAGCCGCCATCTCGCCATAGCGGATCTCATGAACGATTTTGCCTGGCTGTTCGTCGCGCGCCTCGTTGGCTTCTGTTCCTTGCAAGCCGGCGAGCGTCTTCAGAGTCCGCACTGCTATATCGGGATTGAACGGCAGCAGCGACATCGAAGTAATCAAGCTGTCGCGTCCAAACAGCGTGGCGAACCACGGGATACCTGCCATGATGAAAGCGCCGTCGGCAGTCTCAGTGACTATCGTAGTAAGATCTGCAATCGAGCGCTGCAGGAACGAATCGAACAGCTTATTGCTGGCGGTAAAGCGTGCCCATCCATGATGAGCCGCGGCAATTTCGGAGCCTCGTTCGGCCAGTGCCGACTCGAAATCGGGCGGCGCCAGCCGCCCCGACATGCGAGTGTTGCCGCGACGGCTGCCAACCACAATCCTGGTTTCGAAATGCACGCTCTCATGTGGCTTCAGGTCGATCAGAAAACCAGCGCGATGATCGGCAATCTCCCGCGGCGCGGGGTCGAACAAAATCTCGGTGAAGCGAACGACGCCGTCGAGACCGTGGTAAGCGTACTTGAGCCGGCTCGAGTCGACCTCGGCATCGAGAAATTCACCGTGACGTTCGCGCGGAACGCCGCGTACTTCAAAAAGGTCGGCAAAGTCAGCGCCGACTGTGAGCCTGAGCGGTATTTGCACAATTGAAGGTGCAAAGTTGCTCACTATCAGGCGATGAAACAAGGCAGCCGACGTGAGCACCCAGCCGCGCTGAATCTGGATCGAATCGCGCGGCAGTCCCACGATATCGCCGTTGAGGCCGAGGTCCGGGTTGGTCAGGTTGACTCGCAATTCAACCTTGTCGTCGCTGATGTATGAGTTCAGAAAGTAGGGAAGCTTGCCGTCGATATCGAGTTCGAAGTGACTGAGATAGCGAGTGTCGCGCCGAAAAAAGCCAAGCGCCTCGAGCGGCGATTCAAGGATGTCGCCGCCGGTATCGAAGATGGTGAAGCTTTGCGCATTCGCCAGCACGCGGGTGGGGCGCCGCGAGGCGAACGACGACGCCAGGACGTAGAAGTCCTCGCCGACTTTGACCATCGCGCTCGATTCGCGCGGCGTGGTCCGGCGCGAACGGCGCGCCTCCAGTGCGGCCGGTTTGTCGGTTGGTCGCTTCACCGGGTGCTATGCATCCAGGGTTGCTTTGTCGAATTGAAGCTACTGGACGCGCGAAGCTTTCAAATCCCTTCGCGAGATCAGTTCGCGGTAAACGTGTTCGTAACGATCGACCATCGTCTCGACGGTGAAGCGCCGCTCAAACTCAGCACGACAATTCTCCCGCGATAGCTCATCGACCCGGGTGACCGCGGCCGCCAGTTCGTCAACGCTCTCAGCGACAAAGCCCGTGAGGCCGTGCTCGATAACCTCAGGAACCGAACCGCAGGGACGAGCAATCACCGGAGTTCCGCACGCCAAAGCCTCGATCATAGTAAGGCCGAACGGCTCAGGCCAATCGATCGGAAAGAGCAAGGCGATCGCATTGCCAAGAAAGTCGGCCTTTTGAGAATCGTTGATTTCGCCGACGTACTCGATCAAATCAGAATTCATCAACGGCTTGATCTCGTGGTCGAAATAGCCTTGTTCCGTCAGATCGATTTTCGCGGCAATCATAAGCGGGATGCCCGCGCGCAGTGCGATCGCGATCGCAAGGTCGGGACGCTTCTCACGGGACATCCTGCCCAGAAAGGCCAGGTAACCTCGAGGAGTCGCATTGAACTTCAACAGATCGCGCGGCAGGCCATGATGAACCGTCGCCACCCAGTTCATGAATGGCAACGGGCGCCGTTGCGAATCGCTGATCGATACCACCGGATGGTTCCGATATCGGGCGTACACCGGGCGCAGCTCTTCGGCGTCGAGGCAGCAATGAAGCGTAGCGACCGATGGAATCTCAGACATCTCGGCCAGGGGGAAGCTCCAGTAATCGAGGTGCGAGTGGATTATGTCGAAGCGCTGGGCGGCGTGGGTGTACGCATCGCTCAGCATCGACAGATGCAATGGCAAGCCCGCTTCCGATATTCCGGCGAGCCGGAGGGCTCGCGGGCAACCGGGCTCCAAGTTTGCGCGCGTGACAGAGTCGCCCGACGCGAACAGCGTTACTTCATGTCCGCGCCGTACCAGTTCCTCTGTGATGTGCGAGACGACCCGCTCAGTCCCGCCGTAAAGTTTTGGCGGAGTCGGTTCGTAAAGCGGCGCGATCTGCGCGATGCGCAAGCGAGGAAGATGATTGACAGCGCCGCTGGTCTGGTGCGAATGATTCATGTCCAAGTTCTTTGACGGCAGCGATCGCTGCCGGGGATCTTTTCTCAGTCCAGAATCAATTGACTATTAGTTGCAATATCAAAAACGATTCTAAGTAGCTATAGCTATTGAAGCCCGCCTTTCCAACATCGGATAAGTCAAAGTAGCTAATTGACCGCGCTAGCGAGATGCCTTTTTGAGACCATCGCACGTTTCCGGCTCGGCCGGAGTTGATACTACTTCCGCCTTGACCGGCGCGGTGCCGTCGTGAGCCATGTCGAGTTTGTGCGCGGCCTTTTTCGACAGATCGATTTTGCGGCCGCGGCGAGGCGGCCCGCAATCATTGATACGAACCCGGGCCGATTTGCCGTTCTCGAGGTTGGTGACGATAACCTCCGACCCGAGCGGTACGTGGTTCGAGGCCGCCGTCATCGCGTTCGAGTTGAATCGCTCGCCAGTGGCGGTTTTTTTGCCGTGAAGACCGGGACCGTACCACGACGCCTTGCCCTTCACGACGTCGCCGGGCTCGGTCGCGTTCGAAACGACGCGAGACCCGGTCGATTGCGCGCGTTGCGCCGCGGCGCGCGAGGAATTTTCCGATGCCCGCGGCGAGGGCATTTCCGCGGACGCATTCCACGGCAGGCAAAGGGCTCCGACACCAAGGATCGCACTTAGCAATCCATTATGGATGTGCTGATTAAATCTCATGAAACAGGCTGCCTCGATTGATTAGCTGTGCTCTGTAATGAGCAATTCATGTGCCCCGCGGGTTGCTCGATCAAGCACGCGCGCGTTCGCGCGGCGAGATCCTGATCGTTCCGCTGCGGCCGGAACCGGCGTGCACGCGGCGGCGCGACGGAAACGCCTGCCGGCTTCCCGACCCGTCCTTCAGCAGAAATCGATTGAGGCCCTGGCGCAGGCGGTCAGGATCGATGCCCAAGGTTTCGCATACATTGACGAATGCGAACGGCCCGAATCCTTCGGCTGAATTGATCCAGTCGGACGTCTCGAGGAACTCGGGCGACGTTCGATCGCAGTCGTGGCATTCCAGGTAACGGCGGACACCGTCTTCGAGCACGGCGAACAGCAGATTGCGTTCGCCCTCGAAGGGATTCGACTTGCGCACCAGGTCACGGTACTGCGAGGGCAGTATGTCGGCGCTCTGGAACAGATCCGGCAGATCGTCAGCGAAAGAGTGTTGTGCTTTCATGTGGCTGCTTTCCCCTCGTGTAAGTGGAGGTAGTGAGATTGGCGATCGAACCGTCACTTGGAGCTTTTCTTCTTTGGAACTTTCGCTCCCGCGCGACGCGCTTCGGAAAGTCCAATCGCGATCGCCTGCTTGCGGCTCGTGACTTTCTTTCCGGAGCGGCCGGAAGTGAGCTGGCCGGCTTTCTTGCGATGCATCGCGCGCTTGACGCTCTGCGATGCTTTCTCTCCGTACTTGCGTGTCGAACTTTTTTTGGTCGGCATCGTCGATCCCGCGGCTTGGCTTGGTGAGAGCGTCGTTGGCTCTTGGGAAGTGCATCTAGCAAAACGATTGCCAACGCCACTCGCGTCCGAAATTTTGATCGGACTAGCGGCGATTCGTGACGAGGCCCGCGCCGATCAGAATCACGCCGAGGACGATCGCGCCTTCGCTGAGCAGTGGCGGTATGACGTGGTCTTCCTGCTTGTTGGCCTGCAGCTTGAGGTCGCCGAGTTTCGCGACTTCCTCGGTGTGCTGCGTGGTAAATACCGGCATCGCCAATCCGAGCAGACCGAGCAGCGCCAGCACGACTCCGGTCATAACTATTCCTTTCATGATTTCCTCCGCGGTTCGTTTCGACCGCTTGCGGGCCCTATCAGGAAGGCGTGGCAGCATCATGTGTGCCAACAGTCCAGCTCGCTGTGGCCGATCGTGAAAAAGATGCGTAAGTCCGCTGGATTCTACCGAGTGGTTTGCGCCCATATTTCGTTTTGTGCGTGACGCTCCACGGGATTAGGCTAGGCACTGCGAATTAATTACGCGTGGTACATCACTTGCGACGTTTTAGCGAAAAGGCGTTACTCAACTTACGGAGGCAATTCAAATGGCCATTGACAATCTGGGACCCGCCGCCAACGAGGCCATGGACCGAGGCCGTCGCGTGATGGACAAGACGATGGAAAAAGGCCGCGAGATGATGGACGAGGGTTACGAAACGGTCCAGCAGGTGGCAGAGAAGGGCCGCGATGCTCTGCAGGGCGGCGTCGAAGCCGTGCAAAAGTTCGCGAGCGAGACCACCATGGATGACGTGCGCGAGTTCGTGCGCAACGAGCCGTGGGCCGCAGTGGCGATCGCGTTCGGCGTCGGCTATCTCGTCGCGCAGATCTTCAAGCGAGTCGCGTAAAACAGGAGGCCAGTCCAATGGCACATTCGGCCGCTGTCCACAGAATGGCTGAACGCAGTTCGGCCGAACGCAAACCTCGCACAGAACTCGAACAGATGATCAAGGACGAGCCGTTGAAGGCGGTCGCGATCGCCGCGGGACTCGGCTTCTTCACGGGTGGCGGACTCCGATCGCGCACCGCCCGTGCAGTGCTGGTGCTGGTCGGCCGGATCGCAGCGCGCACGATGGTATCGAACTACATAATGGGAGCAGTCTTCAATGCCGGCGGGCGAGGAAATTTCGAGAATCGAAAGTGAGATCGATGACGCCCGCCGCGATCTCCACGAGACCATGGCGCAGGTGCATCAGAAGGTCGAAATCGTCGAATCGGAGCTACGACCTGGTCACAAGATGATCCAGGCATACCCGCTCGCGGCTTTGGGCGTCGGCGCCGTGCTGGGATTTCTGATCGGCAACAAGACCCACCGTCCGACGCTGGGGCCGGTGATCTTGGGCCTGATTTGCGGCTATGGCGCGGTCAAAGCCTACTCGATGGCGAGCGAGAAAGCAGATGGAAAACCATAGCTCGGCGCGCAAGGAACTGGTCGAAAGCCCGGCGGATTGGGGTACGCTTGCAGCCCGCGCCGTAGATGACGTGTCGCGGGTCATCCAGGGCGAGATGCGACTGCTCGAGGCTCGGCTGCGAGGCGCAATCGAGGGGCAGGTGGAGAACTTGTTCCTGACGCTGGCCGCAGTGGCCGTCGCGACGATCGGCGCGTTCTGCCTGCTAGCTGCGCTGATCGGATTCCTGCATCAATGGATGCCATACTGGCAGGCGATGGGCATCGTTGGGGTCGCGTTTGTGATTGTCGGGATAATCATGCGGCTGATCGGAAAACGCGCAGCCAAGGTGCGGACTGCCGCCTAAGACGCGAAACCCTGAAAGCTCAAAACGGATCGCAACGCGGGATGGAGGCTTTCACGGCTTTCATCCCGCGTTTTCTTTAGGAATGGAAGATCGCTAAAACTGGTAATTGTTACAAATCGTGAATTTTTTACAGACCGGACAAGTAGCGAGTTCATGTAGAAATCGAGGGACTTTTCCGGCATTATGCTTGCTCAGCATCGTAGGAACGTTCCGTACTCTACTCCTTAACTTTCCTCCTAGCAGTGAAGGCCAATCAGGTGACAAGCGTGGCAAATGAAACCAGGATTCTCGTGGCGGAAGACGATGTATCGACGCACGAGGAATGGAGCGAGTCCCTGTCGGCGTGGGGTTTCCGGGTCGAGACGGCGGAGGATGGGGAGCGGGCAACTGAGTTAATCAAGACGTTTCAGCCGCACATTCTCCTGACCGACCTGCGGATGCCGCGCAAGGACGGCTTGCAACTCCTGCGCGACATCCGCGAGATGGGCATCGATTTGCCCACCGTGATCATTTCGGGGCAGGGCGATATCCCGGATGCGGTCGAAGCGATCAAGCTGGGCGCCATCGATTATCTGCGAAAGCCCGTAGATCCGCCGCATCTGCGCCAGATGCTGAAGAACCTCGCGGACATCGTGCAGATGCGTGAGGAGAATCTGACGCTGCGGCGCCGCTTGGCAGACGTGGGAGAACTCGGGCCGTTGTTCGGGCGCTCGCTCGTGATGCGCCGCGTGATCACGGCAATCGAGCGGCTGGCGCAATCGTCGGCGTCGGTCGTGATCACCGGCGAAAGCGGCACCGGCAAGGAACTCGTCGCGCGCACGATCCATGAGACTTCGCCGCGGCGCAGCGCGCCATACGTCCCGGTCAATTGCGCAGCCATCCCCGAAACGTTGATGGAAAGCGAGCTGTTCGGCCACGAGCGCGGCTCCTTCACGGGCGCCGATCGCAGGAAGGAAGGATGCTTCGAGGCCGCGAACGGCGGTACCTTGCTGCTCGACGAAATCACAGAGATGAAGGTCGAGCTGCAGGCCAAGCTGTTGCGCGTGATCGAGGAGCAAAAGCTGCGGCGCGTCGGCGGTACGACCGAAATCCCGCTTGACGTGCGCGTGCTGGCGGCGTCGAATCGCGATATCGAGCAGGCGGTCCGCGATGGAAAGTTGCGCAGCGACCTTTATTATCGGCTGAACGTCTTCACCATCACGCTACCGCCGCTGCGCGAGCGCGCCGACGACATCCCGCAGCTCGTGCAGATGTTCATCTCGCACTACGCTCAGCAGAATCACAAGGACGTCGTGGGAATTGATAGCGACGTGATGGAGGCCTTCCGCGGGCATCCCTGGCCCGGCAACGTGCGCCAGCTACGCAACGTGATCGAGCGCGCGTTGATCGTTTGCGAGGGCCGTACGATCCGCAAGAACGATCTCCCTGAGGATTTTCGCGCCGCGAACTCACCCGACGGCGGCTTCGTGAAGATTCGGCTGGGCGCGTCGCTGGGCGAAGTCGAGAAGGAAATGATCGCGCGGACGCTCGAGTTCACCGGCGGCAACAAGACGCGGGCGGCCGATGTGCTTGGGGTGAGTGCGAAGACGCTGTACAACAAGCTCGAGCGTTTCAGCCAGCAGCAATCGCCTCAAAATAC
>NZ_JAUSKL010000094.1 GCF_030646925.1 Candidatus Binatus sp.
GGTGCGCGCGGCCGATCTGATCTACGTGGTCGAGAACGGAACGATAGTTGAATCGGGCGATTGGGCGTCGCTAATCGCCAATCGGGAGAGCCGCTTCCGGACGTTGTGGGAAGCGCAGAGCCTGCACGTCGAATCGATTGATTAGAAAATGCTTTTGGGCATGTTTCGCGATGTCGCCCCGGCCGGTTGCTTGCAGCCTGCTGCCGCGCTGGCGCAGACTCGATCGATGAAGCTCTGGAAAGTCCTGACGACGGTGCTGCCGATAGCGATCGCAGTTGCGGGATGCGTGAACAAATCGATGAGCCAACCTGTAACCGATTCGACCGGCGGAATTCTCCAGGGCAAGGTTACGAGGGGGCCGCTCAGCCCGATGTTTCAACCGGGGCAAGGAGCGCCGACCGGCGGCGAGGTGGTGGATGCGCAGATTGATATCGCGAACGCATCCGGCAAGCTCGCATCGTCGCCAAAGACCGACGCGAACGGCCGCTTTAGCGTGAATCTCGCGCCGGGCGCCTACACGGTGACGATGCCGTCGCTGCAGGGCGCGCTCTTCAGCCACGATTTGCCGGCCACCGTCACCATCGTCGCGGGACAGACGCAACGCCTCGATATCCACCTTGACACTGGTATCCGCTGAAGCGCGGCGGTGCTCTCCGAGAGGCGCTAAACGCCGCGGGCGGTGGGACTCCAGATATGTTTGTGCATCTGTAGTTGCATCCGCACCGGCAGCCGATCCTCGAGAATCCAGGCGGCCAGCGCGGCGGGATCCAGTTGCCCGAAGACGGGACTCAGCAGGATCGCGTTGACGCGGGCGCCGAGTCCGCGCTCGGCGATCGCGGCGCGCGCCCATTCGTAGTCGGCGCGGTCGGCGACGACGAACTTGATTTCATCGCGAGCGCCGAGATGCTCGAGATTGCTCCAGAGGTTGCGCGCGGATGCGCCGCTGCCGGGGCATTTGAGATCCATGATCTTGATCACGCGCGGGTCGAGTTTGCTCACGTCCGATGCACCCGAGGTTTCGATCATCACGGTCTTGCCCGCGTCGAGCAGCGTGTTCATCAGCGGGTGCACGCCTTCCTGCAGCAGCGGCTCGCCGCCGGTGACTTCGATCAGATCGCATCGGTAACTATCGACGATTTGTGCGACTTCGGCGATCGACATCCGGCGGCCTTCGTAGAATGCGTACTCGGTATCGCACCATTGGCAGCGGAGATTGCATCCGGTGAGGCGCACGAACACGCACGGGCGGCCGGCATAGGTCGATTCGCCCTGGATGCTGTAAAAGATTTCGTTGATGTGCAGCCGTTCGGACTTCATTTTTGGTGAGTGTGATGCGGTGCGACGGTCGCGCGGGCCGCATCGCGCGCCGCGTCCATCACGTCTCTGAGCGCTGCGCCGTGGCGATTCGCAGCCGCGCGGCAATCGTCGTATTCGGGCGAAATAGTCGCGGGCGAATGTCCGTTGGCGCTGGAAAACTTGACGCGAATTTTGCCCCATCGCGTGTCGACTTCGCGGGTCTCCCGAAAGAGCTTGAGGCGCGCGACCGGATGATAGCGGAGTCCGATCGTCGAGGTCTCGGCGAAAATCACCGCGGCAAGTTCCTCGCGCCGCGCGGCTTCGGCGATCACGCCAAGCGTAATCGCGGGCCGTCCTTTCTTCATCACGGTCGGCGTGAGCGTGACGTCGCGCGCGCCCGCGGCAAAGAGTCGCTCCATCAGGTGGTCGTAAATCTGGGGATTGAGATCGTCGATATTGGCTGAAATTTCGATCATTTCGTCAGAGTCGAAAGCGCCAGTTTCGGCGCCCACGATCATGCGAAGGACGTTCGGGCGATCGGATGAATCGCGAGTGCCTGCCCCGTAGCCGATTTTCTCGGCTTTGAAGCTGAGCGGCAGTTCGGCGGGACGCGCCAGCGCGCGCACCACTGCGGCTCCGGTCGGCGTGACCATCTCGCCGATACCGTCGCCGAGGCGCACCGGAAATCCCGCGAGCAATTCCGCAGTCGCGGGCGCGGGCACCGGGATGATTCCATGCTGCGAGCGCACGAAGCCGGAACCCATCGGCATCGCCGATACGATCAGGTCGGTGACGGCGAGTTGTTCGAGGCCCCACGCGACGCCGACGATATCGATGATCGAATCGACCGCGCCGACTTCATGAAAGTGAACGTGGTCGGGAGTCGTGTTGTGAATCTTCGCTTCGGCCGCGGCGAGCACCTCGAAGATCGCGATCGCGCGGCGCTTGACCGAATCGGCGAGCGCGGAAGAATCGATCATGGCGCGGATTTCGCCGAAATGGCGCTCGGGCTGCGGCTCGGTCACCTCGACATCGAACTTGACCGCCGAGATTCCGCTGACGACTTTGCGGCGCGTCGAGAGCTTGTAGCCGGAGAGCGCAACGGCAGCGATCGCTCGCTCGAAGTTGTCGAATGAGACGCCGCAGTCGAGGATCGCGCCGACGATCATGTCGCCGCTCAGCCCAGAGAATGCATCAAGATACGCGGTCTTCATCGTTAACCTTTACATGGTATCAGGGCGCCGATAGAATCAAAAACTTGGCTACTGACGGGCCAATCACCTAATGAGGCAAAGAGACCTCAAGCTGTTCCGAAAATTACTCGACGGGCGCAAGCGCGAGATTCTGCAAGAGGCGGAGCGCGCGCTGGGCATGATGAATGAGCCGGAAGAAGCGTTTGCGGACCCGACCGATCGCGCGGCGATGGAATCGGACCGGACGTTCCTTTTGCGAATGCGCGATCGCGAGCGCAAGCTGCTCGGCAAAATCGACGAGGCATTCGATCGAATCGAGGACGGCTCATACGGGCGCTGCGAAGAGTGCGACGGCGAGATCGGAATCGAGCGGCTGAAGGCGCGCCCGGTGACCACGTTCTGCATCGGATGCAAATCGGCGCAGGAAGCTCGCGAGCAGAAAAGCTGAGCCGCGCACAACCCTGAATAGAAGCGAAGCGATATGAAAGTAAGGAAGGCAGTCATCCTTGCGGCGGGCATGGGTACGCGAATGTTGCCGTCGTCGAAGGTGATCCCCAAGGAAATTTTGCCGGTGATCGATACGCCGGCGATCCAGATGGTGGTGGAAGAGGCGATCGCGTCGGGGATCGAGGAGATCGTGATCGTGATCAGCCCCGGCAAGACGACGGTGATCGATCATTTCAACCGCAATCGCGAACTCGAGCGCCATCTCGAAGAGCGCGGCAAGCGGGAACTACTCGAGATCGTGCGGCGCAGCAACAATCCGGCGAAGATCGTCGTCGCGGAGCAGCGGAGTCCGCTCGGCCTTGGTCACGCGGTGCTGCAAGCGCGCGAGGCGGTCGGCAATGAGCCGTTCGCGGTGATGCTGCCGGACGACATTTTCGATTGCCCGCGGCCGTGTCTGCGGCAGTTGCTCGACGTCGCGGAAGCCGAGGATGCGCCGGTCGTGGCGCTGCTCAAAGTCGCGCGCAGCGAAATCTCGAAGTATGGAATCGTCGATGCGATTCCCGCCGGTCCGCGGCTCTACGAATTGCGCGGCCTGGTCGAGAAGCCCGCAATCGAGGATGCGCCGAGTGACCTTGCGATCATGGGGCGCTACGTCGTGACGCCCGAAGTGTTCGCGTTGCTGGCGGAGGGCAAGCCGGGCGCCGGCGGCGAGATTCAATTCACCGACGCGCTGATGGCGCTCTCGAAACGGCGCAAGATTTTCGGCTACGAGTTCGAGGGCATCCGCTACGACCTGGGCGATCGCGTCGGGTTCATCTCGGCGCAAATCGGGTTCGGCTTGAAACGGCCTGATCTCGCTGATAGGTTGCGAGCTTACTTGCAGTCAATTATCGCGCAATAATACTTGCGTCTCAGGCCACGGATGGGGCAGTAGCTCAGCTGGGAGAGCACTACGTTCGCAACGTAGGGGTCGAGGGTTCAAATCCCTTCTGCTCCACCATTCAGTCCTTGCGTTTCCGGATATTCGGGAGAATTGCTCGAAATCTGCGCCTGTGCGCGCGATTCGCGATCACCCATGGAACCAGAGAGGGTCTTTTGCTGCGCTAATCGTAGGAATCCGCCAAAACCTATCCGCGCGGGATTTGGGTGGTTCCATCTGTGGGTGCAGTCTATTGGATTCCGAGCGCTTGCCCCTGCTCGGTCCACAGCAGTGGGAGATCGATCCGTCGGGTGAGGTCGATGACGGTCAACTCGGGCGGCTGGTGGCCTTCGACAATCGCCTCGACAATTCCGGGTGCCAGAAATCCAAGCGGCATCAGCTCTCGCACATACCGAGCCGCGACACCATCCCGCTTCGCGATCTCGCCAACCGACTGTACGCGGCCTGCGATCAGGTCTTGCGACCACCGGCGGGCGCGGGCGACTGCCTTGAGCAGCGGAAGGTCGACCCGGCTGGGTGTGGAGTCGCCCTCGAGTACCATCCGCATTTCGACACCGCGGCGCTTCACCTGCATGGGGAGCAATTTCTTGAGAGAAAGATGATCCGTAGGTGCACGGCTTTCCGTTCCAGGAGGTAGCAGCGGTAACTTCAACAATAGATGGAAACCCTCGCGGCTGAGCTCAACCCGTTCCGTTAGCTCGCTAAGCGCTGATGCGGCTTCTCTCTCGGATCGCAGCCGTTCAGTCCACACCTGAGCAGACTCGAGAACTGGCTTCAGCTGATTAGGGTCTGTGCCAGACTCTTCAAGCGCGAGCGCGATCGCTGCCCGGTCGCTGAGAATCTCCCGAGCCGCAGCAGAGATGGTCTGCTCGATTTCTGGCGCGGATATCCGCCACGCCTGTTCTGCGTCTTGCGACTCACCTCTGACCAGTCTTCGAGAAACGTAATAGCGGTAGCGGCGTTGACCCTTTGCCGCGCCCTGCACATAGAGCGGCTCGCCGCTTTCGTCGAATAGCTTCCCTGCCAGCGGACTTAGCGTTGCCTCGGTCTTGCGGCCTTCACCCTGCCGGACCGCCCGGCTGCGTAGCTGTTGTTGGACCCGTTCCCACAGCTCGCGGCTAACAATGGCGTCGTGCTGTCCCGGATGGCGTTCGGTCCGGTGTCGGATCTCCCCCACGTAGATTGGGTTGGAGAGCAGGTTGTAGAGCGCTCCGCGCGAGAATGGCTTGCCTCCGCGTGTGTTGCCCTTTCTTGACGCCCTGGTGGCCGACACAACTCCGCGGCTGTCCAGATCCTTCTTCAAAAGCCGGACGCTGCCGAGTTCCAGGTAGCGCTCAAAAATGTGCCGTACGGTTGTGGCCTCGCTTTCGTTGATCACCAATTTGCGGTCGCGGACGTCGTATCCGATTGGGAGAGCGCCTCCCATCCAGATTCCCTTGCGCTTGGAGGCGGCGATTTTGTCGCGTATGCGTTCGCCGATAACTTCGCGCTCGAACTGCGCGAACGATAGCAGCACGTTGAGGGTGAGCCGCCCCATCGAGCTGGTGGTATTGAACTGCTGGGTGACCGCCACAAACGACACCGCATGAGCGTCGAACAACTCGACCATCCTTGCGAAGTCGGCGAGCGAGCGGGTGAGTCGATCTACCTTGTATACGACCACGACATCGATCAAACCGTCGCGTATGTTAGCGAGCAATTGCTGGAGCGCCGGTCGCTCCATCTTACCGCCCGAAAAGCCGCCGTCATCGTAAGCCGTCTTGACTAGCCGCCAGCCCTCGCCCGCTTGGCTCCTGATGTACGCCTCGCATGCGTCACGCTGCGCGTGCAGCGAGTTGTAGTCCTGCTCGAGTCCTTCTTCCGACGACTTGCGGGTGTAAATTGCGCAACGCCTGATCGAGATATTAGCCACGTACCGCCTCCTTGGCCCGGCGCTTGAGTCCGAAGAACAGAGGTCCCGACCAACGGGTCCCCGTAATTGCGCGCGCTACTTCCGACAGCGACTTGTAACGCCGACCGCGGTAGACGACGTCGTTGTCGAGCACAGTGACCCGGTGGCTGACCCCCCGCCACTCCCGGATTAGTACGGTCCCCGCACTGGCTCGCCGTTGCGGAATGCCCTCCTGACCAACCTCTCCGCGGCCATCGCAAACACGGTCAAGGATCCGTTGCGCGGACGGCTTGAGACCACCGAAAGCCCCTTCCTGGAGGCGGTAGGCGATTACCCGAATCAGAGAGGAACGGCCGATATGGCCTGACGGCTCCCTGCCATACAAGGTCTTCCACCGCTCGCGAAGGTCCGTGATACCAGCCTTCGATAGACCCGAAATCTCGTCGCTGAGCGCACCAAGGTCCAGAACGGGCGCCCGCCGCTTCATAAATCGTTTCTCTCGATGTTTCGCGACCTTCAGCTTATCCAAGCTCATATGCGGTCCTCCTCGAGGGGGCCCCTATTGGCGGCCCCACGACACCACACATTGCTCGATTCGCGGCACAGAGCCAGTCGTGTACGACGGGAGATTTCGGGCAAAATGTCGGCTCTGGCCAAGGCCCCCTCTTCTCCGCCGCGATTCCCGTTCGCCTTCCAATCGCCTCGATCGTGCACACCATCGATGCGCCAATCGCCGGGCCTCTACCCTTCTGCGCGAATGGTGTTGGAAAATTTGGGGAAAACCACTCGCTTCACGCTCCGACTAGAGCAAACATCCCGACGAGCCCTTACAGCTCAAGGAGTTTAGAGCGAAATGGAACAAGCGAAACTGGCGAAGGTAAACGAGCATAAGCCTGCGGGACATTCCTCAACATCGGCCCCGAAGAAAGCGGGTCGGGAAAAGGCTGAGTCCGCACGGCCGCTCCGGAAGGAGATGGGCAGCAAGTCGAAGTCAGAGAAACTCGTTTGTCGCTACTGCGGGAGCGATGACCTGGCGCCGAGCTTCATCAAGCGGCGGGATCGTCGATGCCGCAAGTGTTTCAGTAAACGCTATGGATCAGCGGCACTGACCCCGAAGGTGAAGATTAAGAAGTAGTTTGACCACGGCGTGGGAAAGGGGACCGGGCTCGAAAGGGCTCGGCCCCTTCTCTTTCAGAGCTACATCTGGGGACGATGCTGACTGACAACACACCCAACTACGGAATCGGCGGCAACAACCGAGATGACGGATCGCTCGAACTAATGCATTCCGGCGATTCAACGGCGCCTGATCTCAAGACGCTAGACTTTCCGGCGCGTTCGGAGCTTTTCTAGCCACAACCGTTAGTGCCGCTCTTCCAGCACTCCGAGTTCACGCCACATCCAGCTGAAATCGTACGGCGGCGTTCCGTCCTTCTTGGCGCGGCGGCCCTCGCCGTTCTCAAGACTCTTGAGCCAGCCGATCACCTTCTGATGCCCCTCCGGAGTGCGAACCGCCTCACGTGGCGGGATGTTACCGAGCGCGGGGAGCGGTTCGTCGATCACCCGGCGGTAATGGCGATCAAGAAGCTCCTGCATGACACGCGCGGTCTCCTCAGATGGAAGTTTGAGCGCGGCCTCCTCGGCCGACGAACGCTTGCGGGCGCGATGCTCTTCAAGCGCGCTCTGCACGCTCTGGGTCTCCGTTACCGGCGTTGCAACTAACCCGCCCAGAAGCTTCATGAGCATCTGTTTGCCGCGCTCGGCGCGGGAGGCTGAATTAACTTCGAGTACCAGCCACTTGCCCCGCAGTTCCATATGGCCGAGGACAAGTGCGCCGGTCTCATCCCAACTGGCAAGCGACATGCCGTCTTCGGGTCTTTTGCCGCCTTGCTCACCGTCCTGACGATGCCAACTCCAGTATTCGCTTTTCGATTCGCGCGCGAGTTCCGGCACCTGGTCGAGAAGCCGCGCCACCTCGGCCCGGTGCTCTTTGGCAACCGCGAGCCTTACCTTCGTGAATACGACCTCCTCGCCGTCGAAGTTGGTTAGAGCCGGCCGCGGTGCCCTGAGTTGGCGAAGCGTGTAGTCAAGCCATATCAAAGTGAAGACCCGCGCACCGCCCTCGAGCGCGATGGTCCGATCGGCGAGCAACTCGTCGAGTTCGCGCATCTGTTTTTCGGTCAGCGCTGGCAGGCGTTCAGCGATCGAGCGCTTCGCCCGCTCGGGGCTTACGCGAAAGATACGTAACACCGCATCGGCCGGTTCCTGCTCGAAGTTAAGGACGGCGCCGGAGAGATAGTGGCGACCGCCGATGGTCAGAATTCGCGCGGCAATCCGATCCCATATCGCCGCGCTCTGCGAACCAAGCAGTTCGTCCACCTCAACCGGCTCTCCCCCGCGCACCAGGTCGCGCAGCACCAGGCCGCGCCCCGGCTTCACCCCGTCCACCTCGTAGAGGCTCATCACCGAGCCGCGCAACGCGCGCAGATAGTCGCGAGCCTGGAGCGATTCCTTCCAAACCGCGCTGGTCGAGGTAGTCGTCGATAACGTTGTCGCGCATCGAAGCAGCCCGGCGCGAACAAAAGTCCTCGAAGGCGCATGCTTCGACCATCTCGTAATGGAACTTGCCGAGGGCCTCGGTGAGTTCGTCCTCGGTCATGCCGGCCTCTGCGCACACCGGTTCAAAGTGGGCAGCGATGGCTCGCATACACTCTTCTTTCCATCGCTCCCGGGCCGCCCAGCGAGCCAGGTGCTCAAGCGCTTCATCACTTCCTGGAATTCTCATCGGACCAACTCCGAAACCAACCAGACTGTGACCTGCCGTGACGCCGGTCTTACGGAGAAGACGTGCCATACCTTCGCTCGACTGCATCGATGAGCCTAAAGGCAGCCCCAACGTTGACATAGCTCGTTCCTCTGTCGCAGACCGCCTTCTTTCGTTCGGATACCGCCGGGTGAATCAGATTCCGATAATTTTTCGCAAGAAGACACGCGTCGTACAGTTCCCCCTCGATCTCGTGTAGCTGTTTCGCAACTTGAAGATAGTGGTGAAGACTCCACTGTTGCGAAGTCAAGTTGTCAGTTGGCAAGTCTTTGGGCACGCCTGTCGACCGCTTGGCAACCGCCGCCGCTAATTCACTCTGTGAATGTCGCTTAAGGACTGCAAGAAGTACGGCTTCAATAATCGAGCCGGAAAGTACCGTGCATACTTTCCATTCTCCGTTGGCTAATGCTTGCTCTGCCGATCTCAGATCCACGAGCAGTGAGGACCGTAGTTCAGCATCAGGAATGAAGTTCATTCCGAGCGTCGATTGGGATGGTGCCTGATCAGGACAGTCTGCAAGCGCGTTCTTTACGATGGACAGGCAATCCTCGTCACCAAGTTGACCGGGGAGCAACATTTGCGGCCACTGAAATTGGTTAGGATTGTGAGTTCCAATCGCGACATTGGCCCGAAGATGTGCCAACGCCAAAATGAAGTGTCCGTTCGTTTTCGGGTCAAATACCAATAGCTCTTCTGGAATCATGTCAATCAGCTCAAGGATGCCGTGCATAATTCCCGCACGATATCTTGAATTGTCCCTGTCGCTGACATGGTCGCGCCAATTGAAAGTCCACGGATATTGCTGCTCGATGATCTGAGCCACATCCTTGGGTAATATTCGTATCATCCTAAGCGCCTCCCCGATGACACCTTCACTTGCCAGATCCTAGCATTGTTTTACATCTTGAAGACGCTCAGAAACCCGCGATTCCTCGGGACTGCTTCTGGGAAAAGGGGTTCGGAGTTTCGAATCCCCCTCGCTCCGCCACCCAGTCCTCGATGTTGAGCATTCTCCGCAGATATGCGCGAAATGCGCGCGTGTGCGCGGGTTCATGGCAATCAAAGCGGACTGGAGCATCACAGCTGGCTTGGATCGTCGCCGATTTTGCCGGATTTCTCTCCGCCCGCGGTTCAGTCGGTGCGCTTTGGCGGACTGCTCGCTGCTCCAACCAACAAAGCCGCCAAACATTAACGGAGCAGCGAGGGGGAAGTTCCCCCTCGCACTCCCCCTGATCAGACCTGCCGCAAGGTGGTTCAGTTCACTTCGGCGACCCCCTCCACTTAGGTGGGTCAATATTCAACCGACGTTGACATGCTACTCAGCGACAAGCAGTTCTGGACCGTCGTTCTTGACGCTGTTGGCGAGCGGCGATGCAGGCTGTGCGAGCAGGACATCGTCAGCCGCGGGAATCAGCAGCCGTTTGAGCGAGAGCGGATCGGCTTCGGTAGGATTCATCCAATCATCGGCGGCGCGGTTGTCGAGAATGACGGGCATCCGGTTATGAATGGGCCGCATCACCGCGTTGGGCTCGCAGGTGATGATCGTGAAGGTCGTCTCGGGCCGCTCCTTTTCGGGAAACCAGTCTTCATACAAGCCGGCGAAGAGGATCAGATTGCCATCGGCGCGATGAATCCACATCGGACGCCGAGCACTCTTCGGCCCGGTCCATTCATAAAAGCCGTCCGCCGGCACCACGCAGCGGCGCTTTCTGAAGGCGTCGCGGAACGAGGGGCGCACCTCAACGGTCTCGGCCTTGGCGTTGATGCATTGGCTGGCGCGCGAGTTGTCCTTCGCCCAGCGATTAACCAAGCCCCAGTGTGCGGACATGACCTTTCGATTTTCAAATTCGGTCGTGACGATGAAATGCCGCTGCGTCGGCGCGATGTTGTAGCGGGGCGTATAATCGCGCAAGTGGCCGGCCGGAACGCCCAGCTCAGCAGCAAGCGAGTTGCGATCACCGCGCGTCAGCGTGTATCGACCACACATAGCGGGGCAATTTTAACTCAGCCCGTGATGGCCGTACAGCAAGCGACGCAAATTGCTCCTGGCTGAATTAAGCCGCATTAATCTGCCGATTGCACTCGCTGAACGCGGCCCGATGTGAGGAAAACGATCAGGCCCAACCCAGCGCCAGTCGCTTTCAGATAGTCGCGCACCTGCCCGCGATACATCTCGATATCAGCCGCTGTCGGATTCACGTCGCTCTTCCAGTCAATAACCGCTTCAACGCGCCCTGCCTCAATAACGACTGCATCTGCGATGCCAGCGGTGAGCGACGCAGTTTGATCAACGACCGCAGCCGCATAGACCCGGAACTCCGGCAACAGCTTAGGACGCAACTCCGCAATTTCCGGAAGCTCGAGCGTACGTTGCGCGACAGAGGCCATCTCGCGGCTGGACGGACCAGTTGCAGCATCTTCCGCATCATCGATCCCAAGTTGCGTAAGGAGTTCAGAGCCGCGGGCTTGGAGCGTGGCTACGTCATCGGCTAATTCGCCGGTAAGCACCTCTTCCATGAGCTTGTGCAGAACCAAGCCCCGTTCGCGACCGCCCTGAATCATGGTTTTTTCGGCTGCCGCAGGCAGGCTCTCCAAGATCGCCTCGGCGCCGACGAATACCTCGTCGGGAGTTTCTATCGGGACGAACGATCCCTCATGGCGACTGGGCTGATGCCACGAGATGCTCCGCTGCGCCGCAGCAATTGCGGCCGCTTCGCGTTCCCATGTCGGGACATCCTGGGCATTGCCGCTGCTGGAGACGGGCTGAGGCGCTAAACCTCTGAATCGCGCACCATCAAAGAGGGGGAGCGTATTAATATCGAGATTGATGAGGCTAAGCCAATCGGTCCCAATTCGTTCGTTTTGCTTCGGCAGAAGAAGCAAGTCCCGCGCACGGGTCAGAGCGACGTACCAAAGACGCACGCGTTCGCGACGTAGCGCTTCCGTTTCCTCCTGACCAACGGCCTCATAATCGAGACTCGGAAAGTCGAACACTCTAAAGTGCACGCTGTCGTCACGGCGGCGATAGAGGAAACTCATGTCCGACCAGAGAAGGGTCGTGGAATTGATAGGAATGACGATGGGCCATTCCAGACCTTTCGCCGAATGGATGGTGATGATCGACACCGCATCCGCCTCGGCATCCGGCCTGCCTTCGGTTTGAGCGTCTCCATCTTCCCAACGCTGCCACAGTGCGCGGGCAAAATCACCGATGCCGCGCCCTGCGTATGCCCGCGCCATTTCCAGTACAAGTTCAACATTAGCCAGCGCTCGTTCGGCTCCGCGTGGCAGGCGCGCCTTGAGGATCGGCCGGACGTGAAGCTCCTCCACGGCCTCCGCAAGAAGGTGGTAGGGCGTCGTGCGGCGGGCCTTGTGTGCCAAGTTTTGTAACACGGTGAGTGTCTGCTTCAGGACTACATGTTTGATGATTGCCGGATCGGTCCACAGGTTAAGGCGATGCGCGCTTGTTGTTGCTTGCTGAAGAACATCGATCTCATTGGCGATTTCTTCTTCAGTAAGTCCTACCAGCGGTCCTCGAAGTAGAGCGCCGAGCGCCAGCGTGTCGCGACGATCTGCAATTGACCTGGCGATTGCGATCAGGTCTTGGACTTCCTGGCGGCGAAAGAAGCCTTTGCCGGCCTGCGAGGCGATCGGGATTTCACGGCTCTCTAGCAGGCTGCGGAAAAATGCCGAACAGTCACGAGTTTTTCTGTGCTGATGAGTTGGGGTCGCTACTTGGTTAAGGGTTTGGAGGTCGAAAGTGGCTCATCCGCTGCTGCTGGTGGGTGTTTCAGGTGACGAGGGGGATC